>CAXBNB010000005.1:0-19216 GCA_963976505.1 uncultured Reichenbachiellaceae bacterium | reverse complement strand
TAATACCTCAAATTATTGTGGTGTTGACCCCACACACAAAATTATGAAGAGGCTCTTTAAATTGTTTTTGGACGGAAATTATGACTTCAATTTTTTAGGATACCGCTTCACCTGCGGTGAATTAGGGATTTTTAATAATATATTTTTTCGTGGCCCCTGGTGACAGCTACCCTTCCACTGGGCCTAAAAGTTAATGATCCCAAAGTACACTTAAGGTAAAATTAAACCTGTCAGAATAAAAACAAGTTTCGAACAATTGCTTATTTGAGTCAATATTGTAATCAGTAAACCAATTATCAGCATAAACTTGTTCTAAACCTTCTCTTTTTGTTTTTTTATAAAAATAGTCCCCTGCAACCGTATTGACTGGAACTTTGGTCTCATAAGGAGGTAAATATGTGAAAGGGAAATCGTCTCTCTTACGATACCATTTTATTATTCCATTTTGTGAAAAAATTAGAGTGATTGGATATAGGTTTATGTTATAATATTTATAAATGGTTGCCGTAATACTCATTTGAAATTCATCGGCAAGATCTTCCATTAAGGACTTACTAAACCCTTCATCCTCACAGTAATTTCGAACCAAATGCTCAGGCATTAAAAATTCTGAAGCAAAGTAGTTCGCTTCAATTTCATGGATACCACTTTTGTACCAATCCAATAAGGTTGTATCATCGTCGGTGAACATTGGCTGGATGCCCTTGTGCATCACAAAATGACCTAATTCATGTGCAGCGACAAAGCGTGTCTTTCCTGGATAGGTTATAGATGAGTTTACTGTTATAAAGGCCTTGTGATCCCCAAATACAATTCTTCCATCCGCATTATCAATAGGAGACATTTTAAAGCTGGCCCCTTTACCTTGAATAACTTTCTCAATTGGGATTTCATCTGGGCAATCAAAAATTCCAATCTCTTGAAGCAATTTCCTTGCAACAAGCGTCCCTTTATTGATCATCCTTCTTTTTTTCTAATTGCTCCATAAGTTTCAGAACACCTTCCTCTTCCAAAGCTTTCTTTAAATCTTCTTCACTTAGTTTTTCCAGCTTACTATATAATGCAGGAGCTCCTTTAAGGTTGGGCATCAATAATTTTATTGCATCAAGCTCAGATATTACCTTATCTTTTGCAGTAGCAAGAATTTTTTGCCAAGCTCTTTCTTCTAATTCAGTGTCTTTTTGTTCGTTTAATTTAGCGGTTCTAATGAATTTCGCTTTTTTTATAGCAGCCATTCCTTTATTCAGAAAATCATCTGTATCAACACCCTTACTTATTAAGAAAGTCTTTGCACTTTCTGAATCTCCACTAACGGCATCAGAAATATCTGAAATTAATTGATTTAAAGATTCCTTCTCTTTCATGATTCTGTTTTCGTTTGGTCTATGGCAATAAATGTTTTTGCAGCTTTATCGAGTCTATTATTAAGACGTTTCATCCGATTGGTATACTCATTCTTTTCAATATTCAGTTGAATACATATGTCTACACGTTCGAGCCCGTACTCAAATATTCCAGTGAATATCTCCAGTAATTCTTCTTCGCCTGCAAGTATTGATTCCATATGATTCCTAATACTTTGTGCATCAATATG
Source organism: uncultured Reichenbachiellaceae bacterium (assembly GCA_963976505.1). Classification (GTDB taxonomy): domain Bacteria; phylum Bacteroidota; class Bacteroidia; order Cytophagales; family Cyclobacteriaceae; genus CAXBNB01. Next base: position 17,622 of record CAXBNB010000005.1, on the reverse strand, counting down.
ATCATCCCAAACGAAGTTTGTATACGGTAGCGCGTCTTCAAAATTATCATCATGAAGATCGTCAAAGTTTTTACTTATTCTTTTCGGCTGACGCAAGAGATTTCTAATAATATTTCTATTCAGAAAAGCCACAACATTATTTACATTTAATGTGCTTCTTTCACTATCAAAAATCTCTGGATTCTCCAAAAGTTTTGTGACAGCTTCAATGGCTATGTCTTTTACTTCAATTCCTAAAGGCAATGCGTCTTTGCCCCGAAACCAAGTATATGCACCTATCAACTGCTTTGCATATGCCCCAGTTCTGAGCAATATTTCTTCGCCATGATCTTCAATGATTTGTATTAGTTCATCTTCTTTCATTATAACCAAAATAACCTATTAATTAGATATGTACACGAAAGACGAAATTTTTCCATGGTCGAATGGATTTTTTTTGCTTCGAGTGTACATACCTATATAGACGGCCTAAAATATATGGGCCCAATATGTCAATATTATAAATAGAATAGAAGATGGGATACCAAGAAAAAAAAGACAGTGTCTGGGACAAAGGACACAAAATGAGGGGACAAGATCCCAACAAATACCGGAAAGACGATTTCGGCAATACTATGTATTATGGCTCGTATGGTAAAGACACCGAGATGGGCTGGAACATCGATCATAGTGTTCCTCGATCAAAGGGGGGAACGGATCATTTAAACAATCTCAAACCTTTGAATACGTCAAAAAATAAAAGTTTAGGAAATAAGAAAAAATGAAGTTTTTACACTACAACATGAATTTAGAAGCAGGGGACTGCGTGCAAGTTTCACTTGATAAACAGGCCAATGTACGCCTGTTAGATGACATCAATTACCAACACTACCGCAAGGGTGGAAAACACAAGTATTACGGGGGTTTAGCAACGAATTCACCCTACACGGTTTCACCCCCTCATTCAGGACATTGGCATTTGGTAGTGGATCTTGGAGGATATTCCGGGAGCGTTACGGCATCAGTAAATATTATTTAAACTAAAATTGAAATATTATGAAACAAGCATTTTCAATAGAAATCGATGGATATTGGCGTGAAACAGCTGTCAGCGGAATGCCATCACATTCAGGCGTTTATTTCGTCTATGTTGGGAGTTACAACGCTTCCACGCAGAAAGTTACTTTACACAAGTTGATTTACATTGGTGAATCAGGCGATGTAAAAAACCGGATAACCAACCATGAAAAATGGGAAGATTGGTCTAAACATGTCGGTCGTGACCAGGAGCTTTGGTTTTCAACAGGGTATGTGGAATACAGTAATCGCGTACGTGTTGAAGCGGCTTATATCAACAAGCATAAGCCTGTGGAAAACGAGGAATACAAGCATAATTTCCCCTTTGATGATACAACTATCAGCTCGTCGGGTGATACTGCATTATTGAACACTTACTTTACTGTATATAATACGAATAGACAGTCGATATATCGAAGTGCATAGTTGAAGTAAATTAAGTTGAATAAAAGGAATCAAATGCCAGGCAAGCTCTAAACTCTTGTACACAATACAAGTATAAGAAATTTGATAAGGATGGGAAGAAGTTTTCTCACAATGCTACAGATAAGGAAATGAGAAAATAGTTAGAAATATTTCAAGGATGCTTCTTAACTCAAAATTTTCGAAGGATACCAAATAGGTGCATCTTCGATGCAGGTTTAATGTACTGCTGGCGCAGTACAGCTACATGAATTAATACTAGAAACAACATTATTTGTAATTGACTGGTAATCTGTCTGTTGCATTTTACTCCCCATGTATGTTATAAGGCCAAGTACTGCTGTCGCAGCACAAGACAGATGTAGTTCATTTGGCTTTACTTTAGCTGATAATAATCATAATATAGCATTTACATCAAAATCTCGTTTAGAACCAATTACACAAATGGATAAGAATCTCGAATACCATTGATAATCAATTACTTATGAAGTTTTTGACCGCTGGTGTTAGCTACCCTTCCACTGGCCCCAGACGTAATACTAGGATCAATATTAATGTAAACAATTATAGAAATTAATTGGAGACCACCCCCTGTACGATCATACCTTTGCAGAACTGATAATTCAAAATGCCGTTTATTAATTCAAAAGTAAATCAATATGTTACCCAAAGATTTAACTCGTGACATTAAAACCCGTCTAAAAAGTATCAACGGTCAAATAGAAGGTATCCTTAAAATGATGGATGAAGGCAAGGACCCTGAACAAATACTCAATCAGTTTAAGGCAGCCGATAAAGGACTTCAAAAAGCGCACTATTTATTGTTAGATGAAGTATACCGGAAATCATTGGCCATTAAAATTGTCAGTGCTGTAGATGCTTGCCCAGGAAATTGCGGGAATGAAGAAAGGATTGAATTTATTAAAAACCAATTCCCTGATATAGAGCTCAATGACTTGGCAAAAAAAATTAAAGAAATGTCGGAAATAAAAGATAAGATCACTCAATTTAATGATAGGGAAAACCTAGAGGAAAAAAATACTTAAAAAATATTTGGAGACCACCCCACCCGTCATCATAGCTTTGGATTTCTACTTTGTAAAGTAAAAAATCATAGTTATGAAAAGTACAATCGAAATATTTACCGCTGGATGTCCAGTTTGTGAACCTGCCGTCAAAATGGTCAAGGAATTATCAGCTGATACCGACCAGGTGATTCTCTATGATTTGGGAATAGAAGCGGGTATTGAAAAAAATAAATCAAAAATTCAGGAATACGGCATTAACCGAGTTCCTTCAGTTGTTGTGGATGGAAAACTACTCAGCTGTTGTGATAACGAGATCTCCAGAAAAGATTTATTAGAAGCCGGTATCGGAGGTCAACCTTAATATTGAAGTATTATGAATAATGAAATTGGTCAAAAGACTTTATTAAGTTCATCTATGTTAGCAGCTTTCACTCCTATGCTGTGTTGTTGGGGACCGGCTGTACTGGCAAGTGTTACCGGAGTTGGTGGTGGTATTGCTGCATATTTCTCATGGATTCATCCTGCCCGGCCTTATTTTTTTGTTTTCGCCTTTGTCTCATTAGGATATAGTTTTTATCAGGCATACAAGCCAAAAAATTCTGATGCTATTAGTTGCGAGAATTGTGACACCCCAAAAACCAATTTTTTCAAATCTAGGCTTTACCTATGGCTGGTGGCTGTTTTTGTTGCGACGATGTTTGTTATAAATTATTATTTTCCAACCCTACTGATCTGAAGGTGCATCAATTGACAAATAAAACATCAAATAAAAAGTTTGAAAACAATTTGCACACCACCCCCTTACCGATATTAAGTTTGACCTTTAAATTTAATTTGAAAAACTACTTAAAATGAATAGGAAGAAAAAAGTAACCCAATTCTTAATAGTAGCACTAATAGTTTCAGGAATTATTCTATTAGATAGTACTGTAATCAAAGCACAAACAACGGAAAAAAGCACAACCGAAAATTCTTCTATCGAGGGGAATTCAGACAATCAAAAAATGTTAACCCTGGAAGTAAAAGGAATGTCATGCCAAGCGGGCTGTGCCGATGGACTTGATAAAACTTTTAGTGGGATGACAGGAATCATCAAGAGCAATACAAGTTTTGACAATAGTTCTTCAAAAATTTCTTATGACCAGGCAGTAATAAGCAAAAAAGAAATCATCAAAGTGATCCAAGCCAGAGGTTTTAAAACAAAGGAAATCAAGCCCAAGGAATAATTAAATTATTTGTTCACCAATGAGTGTTTAACAGTTCAAGTTAATATGATTTGGAAGTGTTTTACTTGCCCATCAGTTATGAAGGTCTAAATACAATGAAAAAAATTAAACTATTGTTCTCAATGCTTATTGCTGTCAATATAAGCATCGCACAAAATACACTAACCTTTGAAGTGAATGGTTTGACGTGCTGGTCATGCGTCAATGCAGCCACTTCTGTATTGAAATTGATTGAAGGTGTTGATAGTGCTTATGTCAATTTTGACACTAAGGAAGGGTATGTTTTTGCAAGTCGTAAAGTTGAGCGACAGGAGATAAAATCTGCTATCGCTTCTAAGAATTTCGAAGCTCGTTTTGAAGGGGAAGAATCAAAAAAACCTTTAACTGAAGAAGAAATAAAAGGACTGGATATTGAAACAATCCTTGGTGGTGAAAAACTTGATTTCGAGAAATACTTAACAAAAAGAAAAATTACCATATTTGATTTTTATGCAAAATGGTGCGGTCCATGTCGGTTGTTTTCTCCTAAACTCGAACGTATTTTATCAGAAAATCCCAGTCAATTAAGCCTTAAAAAAGTGGACGTGGTTGACTGGAAATCTCCTTTGGCAAAACAATTGACTAAGAATTATAAGCTGCCTTCCTTACCATTTACCTTAATATATAATGACCAGGGTAAGCTTATTGGCAGAATTGAAGGGAATGACATAGAATCAGTCAATAAAATATTATACAATAATATATAATGAAGAAGAGAATCATAATATCACTTGTAATATTGCTGTTTAGTGGAGCACCATTACTGGTCAGTGGCCAGGCTTGTCCTGCATGTAGCAATCCGGCTTTACAAAGTAGTGAAAAATTAGAGGCTGGATTAGACACATTAGAAAGAGGGGCTTTTAGATTGACCATGAATATCACTAGTGGATTTGACTATCAGGGAGGCCATCCTAATAGCACAGGGTTAAATTCTAATGGTGAAATTGTATCGGTTCCACTGCATCAGCACCAGGTTAACCTTGATTTTATGAGGACTGAATTTAGTTTTGAATACACTTTTAAAACCAATTGGACTATTTGGTTGCGTGTTCCTTATGACGTGAAAAAGCAAGGTGCCACCGTAGAATATACTCAGCCCGCTTCAGAGCTTGAAAAACAGTACATATTGGACAACAGAGATCTTCATCACAGAAATAATTCCTATAAAGGGCTGAGTGATTTACGATTGCTCCTGGCACGTCGCATCAATGGTTTCCTTGGAGAAAACGGCAGACTCGATTGGGCTATTGGTACTTCATTGCCCATTGGCAAGACTGAGGATAACCCTTTGACGGCTGGTGAAGAAGGATTGAAACACTTACATATCCAATTCGGAACAGGGACTTTTGATCCATTGCTGGAACTGCATTATGCAAATTATATAAGTGATAAAATTTCGTATGCAATTTTCACTATCAATAAATTTCCTCTTTTTACTAATCAACATGGCTATAAGGCCCCCATTGAAACGACATCTGGTCTGAGCTTGGGATATAGGTTAGTACCAGGAATTTCCATTAGAGGAACTTTAGCCAACTTTTCACAAACTCAAGCCCAATGGAATGGTCAAAATGACCCGAATTCAGGACTAATTTCATTCAATGGAAACGTTGGGCTTACATTCTTCACTAAAAATGGTTTATTAATTGCCCCTGGTTATAGGTTCCCGATTTCTCAACGAACTTTGTCTGATGAAGGAGATACATTCGAATATGGTGCTACATTCTTATTAAATGTATCCTATTTGTTTTAGGAACAACTTCCAGTTACTAGACCATATAATCCTATTTTTTTGAAAATGACTTTGAAGCTCATGATTTCTTATTATCTCATAAGATAAATCCTACTTGACTGGTGTTAGCTACCCTTCCTTGGATCCTTAGCGTACGTTTTCGTTCCTTTGGGCTTCAAACCCCCAATACGTAAGATGGGATTGCATCCCAAAGTTTGGTGCGTGCATCTTTTGCGTCTTTCAGGGCTTGCTTGCCAAAAGATGTCACTGTGAAGTACCTTTTTCTTTTACCTCCTCGTTCCTGTGTTGCTTCCCCAAATTCAGAAGTTAAGTAGCCTTTATCTTCCATTCTTCTTAGGGCTGTCTGCATGGCACCTATGCTGACCGTTCTTTCGAGCCGGGTTTCCATGTCCTTTCTGATAGACACTCCATAGGCATCACCATGTAATACTGCCACAGTCAGCAGTACTATTTCTTCAAATTCACCTAATTGGTATTTCTTCATCCTATACTATTTTTCTTAAATGTAGTTTATATTAAATATAATTCCTATTTGTAGTTATAATAGTACTCAAAATTTTTCAAGTCCTGCAATAAACTTGCTAACCAAAACCCAAATAATGGAGCAAATCTTTAGCATAGGGGAATGTATAGGTATTTACCAACAAAAGAAATTATTCATCTCTAAGCCCTTCTACCGGATTGCTTTTCAACACTTTATAAATTTGTGAGCTCATTGTAACTACTACTATTGATAGTATCAAACCAATGGGAGAGGAGCCTGACTAAACGAATATTTGCCATTAACTATGTATTTCTATGTAACGAGTGATGTATCAAGTTTATGTGATTGAATTATCAAAAAGGTTTTTTACTGAAAACTTAAGATGTCGTACTGCCAATCTACAATTCAACGGTGTTCTTGAGTGTTTATACGTTGGAATGACCAGCAAGACTCCCGTGTAACGAATTTCTACTCCATAGATAGTTGGATCAGGTCAAAGTACATCAGTCGGGTTTCAAGTTCTTGTCCTTCTGATAGACCTGTATATTCTCGTTCCTGATCTTCAGTAGAAAACAGGAATCCAAATCCGTTTTTTGCGTAATAATTCAGCGGCATTTCCTCATTGTATGAATCGACCACTATAAACCTGCATCCCGTTTTATTTGACGGATCGACAAACCAGGACTTAACAAAGTCCATCAACTCACGCCCTAATCCCTTTTCATGAAATTCAACATTGACACCTAAACGGCCAATCAAGACCGCAGGGTAACTACGCATATGCTTTTCCCTGGGGATGGGCTTTGAAACTTTCTTTTTCCTGCTATTCGGCAAGAAGGTAGTTTTTATACTATCATTTGAGATAGTGAAAGCGCAAACAATTAGAGAAGGACTTTCATCAAGCCGAAAGCAATAACTTTTACCAAGGAGTTCATTGGAATATTTAATGCAGTCATTAGCGAAAAAGTCATTTAAATCAGAATGGCCACAATCGAAATGTTTGCATTCTTCGATGACATCAGAAGTAAGAACCGAAAAGGTGCATTGATTGGCTAAAAAATCCAATGAAAGAGAATTATTTCAGATTGGCTTTTTTCAATATCACATCAGCAGACTTTGCCTGTTTACTGAAATTGATAGTTGACCTTTTTTGAGAAGTTTCATTTACCCTATCAGTAAATTGCTTTGCAGCTTTTTCCCTAAGCGTAGGAATACTTTTAATTGCTATTGCCATAGTGTTGTTGTAAGTATAATACAAATCTAGTTAACATGACAACATTAATCAACTACTACCCTAAATGAGTGATGGAATTAATCAATATTCATTTGTCAATCAAGCACTAGTTCCCATGGCTTATTCATGTCCTTCTTATTTAATTAAATATTGACTCAAACTTAAGTTTTGAAATTTTCAGAAGCTAAAATATTATACGAATTAGAGAATTACATCAACGATTTTCGGATCATCTTTCACTTTAGCGGTGGCTATTATGAACTTTGAATCTCTAAAAGTAAACGCGACAATTAATTCCTAATTACTGTTACCAATTAAACCTTGATACTACTAATTCCTCAATCACTTTAAAAGGATATTGGATACCATTACATTAGTTACTAATCAAGCATATGATTTAACTGTAACAGTACATGAAAGACAAACTAAAGGCAATAGCATACACAAGGGTAAGCACCTCTGCGCAATCAACACTTGGACAGGCAACTGAATTGAAAAATGTTCATGGATACGATGTTGTCAAAATCTACAAGGAAAAAACATCAGGATATGGCAAATCGATTACTGAAAGGGTAGAGCTTCAAAAATCTATCGAGCACTTGAGAAGTGACCGAAGCATTGATACACTTATGATTTCAGAAATTTCTCGATTAGGAAGGAACACTAAGGAAGTCTTATCATTGATTGAAGAATTGGAAAAAGAAGAGATCCCACTCTATATTCATAATCTGGGTTGTACAATCGGAGGTACTGAAGCCAAGGAACAGGCATTCACCAAACTGATTGTTACAATTATGGCTGACTTGGCACGATTAGAGAGCGATCAGTTGAGCACAAGAATCAAATCGGGAATCAAATCGAGAAAGGAAAAAGGATTAAGCACAGGTCGCAAAACAGGTTCTATAGAAACAAGTGAGAAGTTCCTATCTAAGCATACTGATATTCAGAAATATTTGAACAAAGGATACTCTTCCCGTGAAATACAAAAGATATGCAAATGTGGTCCTGGGACTATTCAAAAAGTTAAAATGTTCGTTTAATTGGACTTTTTTAGTTTGTCTCTTTCGCCTGGTATCACAGTTCCATCTGTCAACTTTACTCCTACTTTAGAGCTAAATAGTCCGGCCAGTTTGCTCGCAATTTCTTTTTGTTCCTCCAGAGAAGGTTTGAATAATTTTGGTTTTGGATAATTACTCATGTCGTTCGTTTTCTATTACTTTAATCAATTTTGAAATCTTCATCAATGTGGCCAGCATTGTTTTTAAAATCTTCTCGCATCCTAGCGCATAAGTCCGGACGTTCTTTTTCAGCTCGATCGGATTCCTTAATCGCTTCTTTTATCAAAGCACCCAACTCAGGACTTGAAACGATTAAGCCAGCCATTGCTGCCAGTACCTTTTTCTTTTCACCACTCAATTCAACATATTGATTTCCATTGTTAGTAAGGTCAATAAGTAATTTCATTTTGTTCGTTTTATTTGACTTTTTTAATTCTTCGTACCCAAGTTTTATCTATGCTATCGTTGAGAAGGACTGCTTCTCCCATCATTTGTGGTGTCCCATATTCAAGATGAGAATAATCCGACCATCCCTTTATCATTCTTTTCGCAAAATTTGCAAACTGATCAGAGCTATCTTGCCGAATTTTATGAATAACAGAATCAAATACTTGTGGTTCATAAGTCAAAAAGGATATCACGTTTAAATCCTTCTTGTAAGACTCTTTCATACTTTCAATCATTTCTGTTTTTGTTGTTGAACTTTCTGATCTAATTTTCAAGGAACGATCAGGATCTTCCAATACTTCTCCTACCGCCTCAATAGTATTTCCGATACCATGTGTAACAGGAGCAAGAAAATAAACTAGTAACCCGATAACCGCTATCATAAAGGCAAAAACGATGATTCTGTTTATCAGCTTATAGGAGCTTCCAGCATCCTGTGTTGAAAATAATGGAATCAACCTTTTAACAATTAAAAAAAATGTACCTACGGCCATTCCAAGTACACCAGCTGTTTTTGCGATTTCAATCATGGGCTCGTTTTATGATACTATCTATGTATTAGCACTACGACATTGTTTGGACCACAATTCCACTGAGTAAATGTTTCATTACTCACCAACTGATTAACTGTTTCAGCAACTGTCATATCAGTTACTTTCAAATCTGGTGCTGCAGGATCCAGTCGAACATTTAGCCAATTTCCTTTTTGATCGATTCTTTCTATTCTTATTTTATTCATGTCACTAGGGTTTATGTTCGTTTGGTGATACTTTCGTACTACTTAATTTCTTTATAATTATCATGATTATGAAGCATATACCCCATAACCTGACTCAAACGGTCTCTATGGAGATTAGCCAAATCCTTCTCGAAATTCTCTAATACCAATACCTTGAAGGCATCATTTCTTGTTTTCGCCTTTTCAAGTTGACCTTTTGTTTCTGTTAAAACCAATTGGTAATTGGAAAACATCACATTGCACATTTCCTTTTCTTCCTCTAAACTTGACTTAGCAAATTGATTCTTCTTATCAGACATCATCCTTCGTTTTGTTGCTTCCTAATTCAAGTACGTTTTCCATGTGCCAAAGGCAGTGAAAATTGTTTGAGTCGGCATGCGTTTATATTTACTTTTCACTGATCGTTTGGTAAATCTTCTTTGGTACAACTTTTCGCTGGTATTACGGCAATAACTTTGACACGATATTTAGCAGCACTAAATCCGGAACCACAGAATCTACTGTAATAGATAGGCTTTCGCCATCCTTTTTGAATTAATAGGGTCTCTTGATATACTTTTCTTGTAGAGCAGTTACTACTGTTGCTTTTTATTCGGAGTAACAGAACCAAATCTTCACTGGTTTTATTATTTACGATCCACGAGGTTTTATCTAGAACCACTACCAAACTTGGATTAGGTTCTAAAAAGTATTGTTTTGCATATTTTGTCTTTTTGAGCTTTTGGGCCTCACTATTTTCAACGGTTAATACTAATAGAATACCAACAAAGACTATACTTTTCATAAGGCTATTTTTACTTTTTATACTTCTTTATTCCTAGGTTGTAATCCATCATTCTGTAATACAAGATGAGTACCCCAGTGATGAAAATTCCCGCAAATTGAACTGGTGGACTCAAATCGTCAATTTCTGTGTTCTATCAAAGGCCGAACTTACAGTCAGAATCCATAACATTGTTTTCATATTCATATAATTTGAATTCCAATTTAAAAACCCTCAAGGATCGCAACTTATCAATGGGGTAAAGAATTTTGTATCTTCAGAAGGCAGCACTTTAGGGTATGATGTGTCACTGACCTCTTCAAAACCGTCTAAAAATTCTTCAGTTGCAGTTCTCAATGTTTCGGCATCAGCAATCTCCAAAGGAATATTAACTGGCTCTTGAAATGATTCATCAAACCACTCGAAATTCGGAAAAATTAATAAAGTACCCTCTTCATCATTTACAAGTCCTCTAGCATTTAACCCAGATTCGTAATTACGAAATCTCTGAAGCATTGCATTTGCAGCCACTAATTGTTCTAATTCTTTCTTTATGTTTTTTCTTTGTGATTTTATCTGTTTGTCATGGTTATCCCTAGTGTTATGAAATGAATCGTCTGGAACTTGACGACTTCTTGGACTATCCCTACATACTTGTCTTTCGCGACAGTTCCCTACAGATCGACATGTTCTTACTGAATAAGATTGAGTAGTGGTGCGGTTTGGTTTCTTAGTATAACTAAGTAGCGAAAAATCTTCTAAGCCCTCTAAATTATGAGATTGTATGTATTTTGTGTTATTTAAATTTCTTTTTAGGATTTCTAGTTTTAATTCTACTGAATCCCTTATCTCATCAACCATTTCAGATAATCCAGCAATTTTCGTTTCTACCTTCAATTTAACGAAAGGTTTAGCTCTACCTCGGGTTGTGTGTAGAGCCAATTCAAATCCATTAAGCAGATGAAATAATTTGCTCAAACGATTTTCATTGTCCACAATGTATGTTAGGGATTCTGACATCACATCCCACCCTGGTTTATTTAACCTGTAACGTCTCCAATTATTTAAAGATAATAGGTTATCGGTTATGTTGTCTAGTTTAGAATGATGTTGATCTAATAATGCGGCACTTATTTCTGATCCAATGATTTGGCGTATTATCAAAGGGAGGGCATCTAGTTTTTTAAGTATTTCTTGATTTTGAGCTACAATCCGTGATAATTTTACATCTAATCCAATTAGATAATCTTTTATCTCTTTTAGCTTAGCTCTGACTTGTCGATTTGAAACCGCTTCATCATATGCGTTAAATAGTCCTGCTCCTGCTGAGATAGCTCCAAATACAAGGCCCCAAGCTAAAAAATCAGAATTTTCATTAGTCTCTTTTTTCATTGATTTTGTTATTTTGAATCCAAATACTCATTTTTACCTATAACTTTTCACTTTGTAATTCTTGATAGTTTCCAAATATATTCGTTTAATTAGACTCTACTGATCCATTTAAAGGACTTGCTCATTCACAAATCACTGGTGCCTTTAATCAGGTCTTTAAAAACTTCTTCAAATTTTTCTTTCCATTCTTGCATTATGTAATCAAGCACAGTACCAATTCTATAATGAATGACTCTATTCATATTAATTGGGCACGGGTTATATTGTACCTTCATAACTCCCGTAAATCCAATATAACCTGACATGAAATAAGGCACATCACCTCCTTCATAAATATTTGAATTCGGATGAATTTCAAAATGAAACCGTGCAGCTTCTTGTTTTAAGTAACTGTATTTTACTTCATATTCTGCATCTTCATAATAGATGTTATATCCAATTTCTTCACTCATTTGTTAGTATCGTTTTAGAGTACAGTAAGTTCGTTTCTCATTTTCTTATATAGTATATCTTTCCCCATACCATTTTTTCTCGTACTGACGGTGTAGTGTAGGTTTTCTATTACAGGGGAAATTACCACCCATCCAGACTTTAGTTCACTTGTTAAGTTATCAGCCCAAGTGCATTTTGTTCCTTTTTTTAGTTTATCCATCGATTTTTGGTTCGTTTTTTGATGCTAATTTATCCAGATGCAGCATTTGCAATCAACATGAGTTCACTCCAAACGACAATAGAAAGTAAGCTAGGCCCGATCATTTAATTCCACTTCAATCCCTGCCAACTGATACCTAGACAATTCATTTGATACGTCATCATCTGGCATTTTACTTGATAAACCCATACTCTTTAAAAGAGAATCTTCTTCTTTTATAAGAACACAATGAACACAATATTTTTCTAGAATTGATAATACATTTTTAGTTGACATATCTGATTCTTTTAAAGAGAGTAACTCGTTTTGTAGATATTTAAATGGTATTGAATGATCATTAACAAGGTTTCCCCTTCCGGGTTTCACCCCCTTTGCCTTTGTACTCTGATATTTGGCTGCTTTATATTTTGACGAGTGGCGTATTTCCCATAAAAAATGAATTGGTTCTCGTAAAGATTCAGAATAGCATTGAGATGGAGCCCCTCGATCTCGCATCACGATACAAAACTTTATTGAAAGAATTATTAATTCGATTCGATCTTCTACTGATAATTTGTTTTTGATCATTGTTTTGTGTCTGCTTACTGTCTATTCAATGGAGGATTGTCACCATATTTCTCAACATAAGAGTCTAATGCTCGTCTTTCGGCTGCTTTTGCAATCTCATCAGACTCAAATATTTCGATTCTAACTGCTAATCTTTCTGGAGGGAACTTATTTTGAAAGGATAGAATTTTATTATATCTCCGAGCAGCAATGTGTCCCTGACCTGTCCATTGAGGAAACACTCCTTTTTTAAAGTTTGTTAGCCTTCTTTGTAGATCAACAGCCTTCCCAATGTAGATAGTGCCTTCAGCATCAATACCTAGACAACGATTAATTTTAGATGCCTGACCATTTTTTTCTAACCCTATAATTTTATAAACACCCGTTGTATTTGAGGGTATTTCTTTGTTTACATTGTATATCAGGATAGTTTTCATTTTTATCGTTTTTCGGTTCGTTTAATTTGACTTTATTACTAATTCCATAATAGCTCATGAAACAACCTATGAAAAAATTTAATCCTTCTCACCTACATTCATTTAAGTATACTTCCTTAATTTTTACCTCTGTATGGAATTAATTTGTGCCCTTGACTGATAGTTTGAAATATCAAAATCAACAATTTATTTAAAACGTTTTGTATCTTGAAACAATCAAATCAATTTCGTCTACAGGGTTAATGTGAGGAATAAATACTTTCTTTTTTATTTTACCAGGAATTTTTTGTAACTCGAGCCTGTCTTCTTTTGTGTTTTTATAAAGAACAGTTCCGTTAATGCTCTTTCCAGAATTTGACCATTCAATATCAAACGTGAATTCTAATCCATAAGATTGTATGAAAAATAGACCTGAACCTACTTCCTCGTTATCAATAGAACCATCGAAAAAAAGTGTTCCATTTTTTCGGAATAGTTTGACATTCCCAACCACCTTCCCCATTACCCATTGACCCTCACAAAATAAGTTTCCATTATCATAGTATGCCGTTGCACGGCCATTACGAAAGGACTCTAAATGTCCTGTTATTAATCTTGTAGTATCATAACTACCTGTGAATGCCAAGGTTCCATTCTTATAATATTCTTTAAACTCACCAAGCTTACAGTTTTCAACCCATTTCCCAGTTGATAATGAAATTTTTTTATCTTCTGAATTATAAAATACTACCTCTCCCAAACCACTCATTTCACCATTTTCAGTTTGTCCCAAATAAATACAATCGTCACAATAACCGCCTTTATACTTAAAATCATATTTAATGTTTAACAATTTTCCTGAAAACTCTGATGTATTCATCTTTCCATTATGATCGAAATTATGATTTATAAATAATGAATTATATATATCATCAATGGGAGTAGGTTTTATTAACACCCCATCTTCCCAAATACCCGAAATAAAGGGTTTATCACTATTATATTTAACGCCTATACCATCATATTTTAGTTCTTTTAGTTGACCAACATATATTAAATTGCCATTATTGTCGTAGTGCCTCCCAACAAAAGCTGATTCCTTTGCTTCTGTAAACCAATATGGTTTTGGAACCTCCGTTTCGTATAATACCTTGGCTACTTTTTTCGATTGCCCTTTATTCCAAAAACCTTCATACTTTCCATGTTCAATAGTAAATAGCTCTCCATAACCACACATTACCTTATCCATTATTTCGCCCCTATAAAGCAATACACCTTCAGAGCTTAAAACTTCAGCCGACAACACATTTTCAAAATTTACAAATGCTCCCTGATATATTAGACCTTCTTTAGTGAAATAGGTGCAGAAATCTGAGGGATTTCCATTTTTGAAGTAACCTTCGTAGACTTCCCCATCATTAGTAAAACACTTTCCTAAACCATGCCTGCTGTTATTTTCCCATTCTCCTTCGTATGTACCTCCATCTTTATAATATTGAATACCTGAACCCGATCTTAAACCATTTTTCCATTCTCCCTTATACACACTTCCATTTTTGTTATAGAAAATCCCATGACCATCAAAAACTCCTTCCTTAAGATTTCCATCATATACACCATTTCTATATTCTACTTTAAATTGACCACTTCTATGATTGTATTCATACCATGCATCGTACATGCCATCAAAAAAACCTGTAACCAAATTTGTTTCCTTAACAGGATTGCTTTTTCTGTACTCTTCATTTGCAGCCTGTATTTGCCGTTGCTGCCAAACCGTTTGTTGTCCGTGAACATCAACTATGGATACAAGACATAAGCTAGAGAAAGTGAAAATGTATTTGTTAATCATCGTTTAGATTTTGATTCAATCATTCGTTTAATTAGACTTTTGATTCCATGGCTCATAATTTATCTAACCACAATTTCCACATGTAATTCGTTGTTCTTTCATTCGTACTGGTGAAAATTGTCCCCATTCGCAATGAACACATGTATCATCATACACAAAATCAGCCCACGGGCGTTCAATGTTACGTTTTCCAATAAAATTTTTTTTCCCACAATGCTCGTGCTCACAAATAAAATAAGTCGCTATTAATAAACCATGACCTAAACATACTTGACAAATAGGATCATTCTCTTCTACTAAATTTGTAACTCTTTTGGATTCTATTTCCTCCAGATTTTTGAAGTAAATTCCTTTTTTGGCAAAGTATTTTTTTGACTTACATCCAGAGCATACATATTTTGAAATATGACCATATCGTATATTTTTTTCAAGCCCTCTGTAGTCCATATAGATTTTTATAAATCCATTGTTGCATTCGTTTTCACAGTATTCTTTAATGTTCTTTAGGTCTTGCATTCCTTTCTAAAATAATGTTAGCTATCAATGAAGAAAAAGTTCGTTTAATGATACTTTATTTGAGCCGATCGTTTTGTGCTACTAAATTTACTTTCTGATTTTTTAGATTGCCCGTGTCTTCACTACTTACTCTTTTCTGGTTTTTCTCCACTCTTGGGAGCCTTAGCGTAGTAATCACTGGGCACTATGCTTTCTAAGTAAAACTCCAAGGCCTCTTCACAACGTTGGTGTAACATATCTACCTGCACTTCAGATAAGGACTTGTTCTCCTCACAAATAGATTTAATTTCGGCCAGCATTTTGTACATCTGTTCATAACCATTATCGGGTAAATAGATGTTATTCATAATCAATCGTTTTACGGTTCGTTTTGTTAAACATTTTTATTAAGCTGGCCTCTTTGGCTCGATCATAATCTTATACCATTCAGTACGACCACAGTTAGCTTTTTGGCATTTTGGAAACTCATCATCCTTGTTAATGAATTGCTCAATATATGTATGAGATTTACAACAATATCTACCGGATTCATCGCAGATTGATCCAGTGGAAAATTCTTTAGTCATATCAATGGGATCAGACATAATTTTAGTGTTTAAAATATTCGTTTAATTATACTTTTTGTAACTCACACACATCAATATCATCCATGTTCTATATAAGCTATTAAGAAAGTAAGACCTAACACAATCCATAATACTTTACGGGCTCTCCTTTTTGCTTCCAAAGATCGAATTCTTCCCTCTTTACACAGCTCTGCTGCTCCGTATTTTGCATCGTTTAAGTTCAATTCAATTGAATCATCCCAACTCCGAATTTCCTTGTCAATTTCTTCAATTTTGATCCCGAGCCATATTACAATACCTATTCCAACAATAATCGCAACATTCATACACGTTCGTTTTTAGATACTTTCTTCGAAACCAAATAAATTACTAAAATCTATTTGGCGTATAGCTCAACTTTTTCATTAAAATCCCAAAGAGTCATTTTTTGATTTTTTGATTTTTTTTTTTGATCGAGAAAATCGATCTTCTTTTCATAAGTTCTATTTCCCAATTCGTAAATATATCGTTCGAAAGGTTTAATAGACTTATCATCTATTGCAGACCTAATGGCCTTAAAATAAACATCCTTGTTGTTCTTTGATATTTGGATATGTCCATGACCATTTTTCACTAACTCAAAATTCATTAACAAACGAGCTGTTCGCCCGTTGCCATCTTGCCATGGATGAATAATTACAGTCGCTAAGTGGAGTTTAACAGCACGTTTTACCGGATCAGAAATAGAGGGTAATTCTTTAAACAAGTCTTTATATAAGCCCTTCGCTTTTTCTGGATAGGGAGTACTACGACCACCGACACGATTGTTGATCGTTTTGTATTTGCCAGACCATTCTTCTTTTAACCAACCAGTCGTATTCATCTTGTGAAATGTCATAGCAAGTGCTTCGTTCATTTCGAACCCTTCTTTTGCAAAATCAAACATTCTACGGAATGCATCATAAGCATTCTTAATTTGATTATGCTCTTGCAGAGATTTTCCTTCAATGACTTTATCTGAAATAATTATGGTTTCAGTTTCACCAAGGGTAATTGTATTTCCCTCAATACCACAAGTATTGTATGCATACGAGATTGCCGACTGGTCAATATCTTGATCATCAAACTCATTACCCCTTAGATCAAGGTATTGCTTGTGTAACTTTAGATATGACTCAATATAATCTTCCATGATATTCGCTTAATAAATACTAAACCATTTTTTACGAGACTTACTATAGAAGATATCACAATCATCGGGGCAGAACAATGTTTTAGTTGTCTCTTTCACACCTCTAATATAATAAAAAGTATAATAAAAGGGTTGTTATTAATTAATTATACTTTCCGTTTTTTGTATTTCTTACTCAACTCTTTTGACTCCTTTTCAGCCCAATCAATATACCTATAGTAAGTTCCCTTACTAATACCAACCTCTTTCTGAATATCCTGA
>CAXBNB010000004.1:0-19267 GCA_963976505.1 uncultured Reichenbachiellaceae bacterium | reverse complement strand
GTAAAGAAGATGTAAATATTTTGCTTCAGTCCGGAGCTGACAAGGTTTCTGTCAACTCTGCTGCGGTGCGCAATCCTAAGTTGCTCAACCAGCTTTCCAATGAATTTGGATCACAATGCATAGTACTTGCCGTGGATGCCAAACAAATAGATGGAAAATGGATCGTGCATTTGGTAGGAGGAAAAGTACCTACAGAAATTGAGCTTTTTGATTGGGTGGCAGAAGCAGAAGAAAGGGGAGTGGGTGAAATACTGTTTACTTCCATGGACCATGACGGCACAAAAAATGGATTTGCCAATGAAGCCTTGGCTAAAATGTCTGACATGCTCAATATTCCGATTATCGCCTCGGGCGGAGCGGGAAACATGCAACATTTTGCTGATACCTTTAAGGAGGGAAAATCAGATGCTGCCTTGGCGGCCAGCGTATTCCATTTCAAAGAAATCGACATCAAGAATTTAAAAAATAATTTGGCGGGACAAGGAATTCCGATGAGGGTTTGAAAGAGTCAATGGTCGATTGACCATAGTCGAAGAACAAAGAATAAATTAGACAAGAAGAATACCATGGAAATTTACCATGGACAATAGACTAAAGTATTATGACAATAAATTTCGATAAAGGAAACGGGCTGGTACCGGCAATTGTACAAGATGCAGTGACACAGAAGGTATTGATGTTGGGTTATATGAATCAGGATGCGTATGACAAAACCGTGGAGTCTAACAAAGTAACTTTCTTTAGCCGTACCAAAAATCGTCTCTGGACAAAAGGAGAGGAAAGTGGAAACTTCTTAGAATTGGTAGGCATCAAAAACGACTGTGATAACGACACTTTACTTATACAGGCCAATCCTATCGGACCAACTTGCCACAAAGGAACAGACACTTGCTGGGCGGAAGACAATGACCAGTCATTTGGGTTTCTGTCAAAACTTGAATCAGTGATCACCGACCGTAAAAACAACCCATCAGATGAGTCATACACTTCTTCGTTGTTCAAAAAGGGCATGAACAAAGTAGCCCAAAAAGTGGGTGAAGAGGCTGTGGAAGTAGTGATTGAAGCAAAAGATGACAATGACGAATTGTTTTTAGATGAATCTGCGGACTTACTCTACCATTACCTGATTTTACTTCAAGCCAAAGGCTTTACTTTAAAAGATGTGGTGAAAGTGTTAGAGGGGAGGAATTAATTATGCTTTGATTCGTTGGTCTTGATATGAAATCAATCCTGATTTTAATATTTCCATTGATGTTTGGTGGCTGTGTTTTCACAGGAAAGAATATTAACCATCAAATTAACCTCCTTTTTCAAGGAAACTAAATTCCTTGAGATATTCTACCAACGCCACCTTGTCATTTCGAGGCACGAGAAATCTCCTAGAAACCTTGCAATAATCCATAAAGATTCTTCCTCCGTCAGAAAGAATCACATCTAGAACACTGGTTTTTTAAAATGCAACTTTCTTATCTTTGCGACAATTAAATAGCTATGTCAGAAAACCTTATTATTTCCCAGTCCTCAGATAAAGTCTCAAGATATGAGTCTTTAATTCCCCAGATCGAAGCATTAGTTGCAGGCGAACCAGACTTGGTTGCGAACCTTGCAAATGTTTCTGCTGCTTTGAAACAAACCTTTGACTTTTTCTGGGTTGGTTTCTATTTGGTAAAGCATGATGAATTGATACTTGGGCCGTTTCAAGGGCCAATTGCTTGTACCAGAATTCAACTAGGAAAAGGAGTATGTGGCACAGCATGGCAAAGAGGAGAAACCATCATTGTAGAAGATGTAGATGAGTTTCCTGGCCATATTGCATGCAACTTTAAATCTAGATCAGAGATTGTTGTACCGTCTTTTAAAAACGGAAAAGTATTTCTGGTATTGGATATAGACAGTGAACAGCTTAATTATTTCGATAAAACTGATCAAGTGTGGTTGGAAAAGCTGATGACTATACTCTGTAGTGGGATCTGATAGTTAAGATCAGATGAAAAAACTACGCAGGAGAAAGCACCTTTTCCTTTTTTACCTCAATCGGAATATTAATTGAGAAATGAGTTCCTCTTTTGTTGGTGGTAGTATCTACTTCCAAATCTCCATGAATCAGGTTAGTTCTTGAACGTATGTTTTTCCATCCGTTTCCTTTGCTCTCGGTCAGTTTGGACATTTCAAATCCCATTCCATCGTCTTCTATCGTGAGCGTAATTTCCCCCTCATCTTTGGTCAATTGGATCGTTACTTTTTGGGCATCACTGTACTTCATTATATTGTTGACCCATTCTTGTACTATCCGATAAATAGATATTTCTTGCAGACCGGTTAATCGTTCATGCAAATCGAAAACCATTACTTCCACCATCAATTTTTCAGAAGCGTTTACTTTATCAGCAAATTCTTTGAGTGATGCTTCCAGACCAAATTTGAGCAGACTTTGAGGCATCAAGTTGAAGCAGATATTTTTTAATTCTCCATACATTTCGTTCAAAATAGAAATGGACTTATCGTAAATGGTGCTTCTCTTTTCCATGTCCTTTTGACTTTCTATGCTTTCCACATTCAATTTTAGGATTGAAATCAGCTGACCAAAGCCGTCGTGCAAATCAGAAGCAAAACGACTTCTTTCTTTTTCCTGACTATCGATGATGGCATTCAATTGTTGTTCTTGGTATTCCAGGTCTTTTTGTTGCAAGGCCAGTTGCTGTTTTTTTCTCATCCTATTTCTTTGGAAAAGAACCAAAACAACTATCAGCACCATGCATAAAATCAAACCAAATATTACCGCCAAGTTTCTTTGATTAACTGCTTTTTCCTCTGCGATTATTAAGTCTTGAGCTATAATTTGTTGTTCCTTTTTTTCAGTTTCAAATTTTGTTTGTGCTTCGGCCAGTTCTTGTGTCTTTTCTTGAGAGAATAGAGTATCAGCAAGCACAGTCGATAATTTTTGGTATTCATACGCATCTTTGAACTGTTTCAGAGAATCGTAACAGGTAGAAAGCCCTTCATAACTGCTCTTTAAGAGGAGTACGTAATTAATGGGTAGCGCATTTTCCACGGATTTTTTATAGTTTTCAATGGCTTTTTTATAATCACCCAATTCCTGATAATTGAGTCCAATAAAATTATAACCAAAACAGATTCCCCTTGGTTCTTTGTATTTGATTCGGATATCCAATCCTTTTTTCAAATATTCAATACTCTTAAGGTGATGTTTTTGGTCGCTATATATCAAGGCCATGTTGTTGTAGGGGTAGCTCTGCGCCAAAGTATCTTTTTCTAGTATAAATTGATCGAGCGCACTATTGAGGTAGTAGAGCGCAGAGTCATATTGTTTTAATTGATGATAAGCATTGCCAATATTGACAGAAGCCGTTCCAGCATCCCTCAATCGACCGTCTTCAAGGTGTATAGTTCTGGTCAGTTTTTGGTACTTCAGTGCATCGTCAAAGTTTTTTTGACTGTAGAATAAATGACCTAAGTATCCATAACAAACGGCTATAGTTCTACGGCTATCCGTTTTTTCGGCAATTTGTACCGCTTCAAAAAAATGCTTGGATGCCAAATCATAATTTCCCGATTTGTAATACATCAAGCCGATTCTGGAAATGCCTTTTGCAATTCCAATTTGGTCATCAACTGATTTATTGAGGGCTACACTTTTGTTGTAAAATAAGATGGCAGAATCCTGATTGGCTATCCGGTCATAGTAATCACCATAGAAATGATAAATCTTAGCCAAGGCTACTTTGTCATTGCCCATATCCACTTCCACAATTGCAGAGTCGAGGTATATTTTGGACTTGTCAATATCACTATAATAATAGGCATTGGCTATTTCTGCCAATACCGCAGCTCTACCAGAAGTATTTGAAGTGCTCAATTCATTAAAAAGGCTGTCGAGGGTTGAAAGAGAAAAAGCATTAGATGATATAACTAATATTGCTGTGATTGCAGATAGGAATCTTTTGGTATGACTAAAACCCATTAAGCTAATGTTTAAAATTTGACCAACTAAGATAGTATTTAATCCCTTTTATGTCCCAAGTGACAGCCATTTTCATGGAGATCTTGTCGATAACTATTTTGACTAGTAAGGTATAGGTCTCGCTAGATGAGAACTAATACCTATTGGCGAGTGTCAATTTGGTCGTTAATACTATTATTTTCTATGTTAAAAATCTTTATTTCAGTTTCCAGGCCATAAAGTATATTTTTAGTTCTTTCTTTTCGAGCATCAGTAAGAAAAATTTGTTTGAATTTATGTTCCGTTATCATTTCTACCAATTTTTGGATGCGTTCGTCATCGAGCTTGTCAAAAATGTCGTCCAACAACAATATTGGTGTAATTCCTTTTTCCTCTTTGACATATTCAAACTGAGATAGCTTCAGGCTGATCAGAAATGATTTTTGCTGACCCTGAGAACCAAACTTTTTTAATGGGTTGCCATTAATGGTAAATGCATAGTCATCTCTATGAATACCCATGGTGGTTCTTTGCAAGATGATGTCTCTTTCTATACTCTTTGCAAAATTTTTCTTAAAGTCTTTTTCGTCAACTTTGGTTGCATAGCTTATCTTGGCAATTTCTTTTCCTCCTGATATATTTTGATAATGGGAAAGAAAGATTGGCAATACAGATTCGACAAATTCTTTCCGATACTTGGATAGAACAATACTTAAATTGATGATTTCATCATCGTACTGACGCAACAAGTCAAAATCCCTTTTTCCGGTTTCATTAATTCTCTTGAGCAGTGAGTTTCTTTGTTTCAAAAAATGATTGTAGCGGATCAGTTTTTCCAAATAGCTCTTACTCGTTTGAGAGATAATGCTATCAAAAAACTTTCTTCGTACCTCGCTGCTCTCTCTGATCAGGTCGTCATCATTGGGAGCGATTAGTACCACCGGGAACTTACCGATGTGTTCGCTCAATTTTTCATAAGGAGAATCATCAACCTTAAAATTTTTTTTCTCTCCTTGTTTGAGACTGCACTGTAGTTTGTGTTGCTTTTCTTTCATTTCAAATTCTGCTCGAATTGAAAAGAAATTGCACTCATGTTTGATGTTCTGGCTGTCAATAGAATTGAAGGCACTTTTGGTCAGTGACAAATAATATATGGCATCCAGCAAATTGGTTTTTCCGCTTCCATTGAGTCCAGTCAGGCAATTGAGTCCGGCACAAAAGCTTATGTCCGTATTTTCATAATTTTTAAAATTGAAAAGGGTGATTCTTTGGAGTATCATATATTTTGCCGAATATACGAAATTAGTTAATTTCGCTCTTCGTTTCCGAGGAAGAGGAGAAATGTCTGGTCGGACGATAAAATTTTAAAACTTATAGAATGGCAACTGTAAAAGATAAAAAAACAAAGAAGGCGACTTCCAAAAATGAGTTTCCAAAAGCAACATTTATGTTTTGGTATGAAAACATGATGATGATGAGGAAATTTGAGGAAAAAGCGGGTCAGCTTTATGGACAGCAAAAAATCAGAGGTTTTTGTCACTTATACATTGGACAAGAAGCATGTGTTGCAGGAGCCATTTCAGCATTGAAAGAAGGTGACAAATACATTACAGCCTATAGAGATCACGCACACCCTATTGCTTTGGGTTCTGATCCTAATAAAATCATGGCTGAACTGTTTGGTAAAGAAACAGGTATCTCTAAAGGTAAGGGTGGATCGATGCACATGTTTGACAAAGAGCACGGCTTCTTTGGTGGACATGGTATTGTAGGCGGTCAGGTTCCTTTGGGTACAGGTATTGCTTTTGCAGAAAAATATAAAGGAACAGACAACTTGTGTATGACTTACATGGGTGACGGTGCTGTGAGACAGGGTGCATTTCATGAAGCAATGAACATTGCGATGACCATGAAAATACCTGTTATATTCTGTATTGAAAACAACGGGTATGCCATGGGAACTTCTGTAAAAAGAACTTCTAATGTAACGAGCCTTGCTGACTTGGCAAATGCTTACGAGATGCCTTCTAAGTCTGTCGATGGTATGTCTGTAGTAGATGTACACCATGCGGTAGCAGAAGCAGCTGACAGAGCACGAAAAGGAGATGGCCCAACCCTATTGGAATTCAGAACCTATAGATACAAAGGACACTCTATGTCAGATCCTGCTAAGTATAGAACCAAAGAAGAGGTAGAAGCTTACAAGTCAAGAGATCCGATAGAGCAAGTAAGACATTTAATCCTTGAAGGTAAAATAGCGACAGAAAAAGATTTAGAAGCTATTGACAGTCAGATCAAAGAAAAAGTAGCTGAGTCAGTGAAATTCGCTGAAGAATCAGCATTTCCTGATCCGTCTGAAGCATATAAAGATGTATATGCACAGAGCGATTATCCATATTTAGAGGATGCTTGATCTTTCAAAGCGAACATAAAAATATTAACCTTCTCGATTACGGGAAGGTTTTTTTATGTTCATTTGGAAAGGGGTTTCGAAATTAGTTATTTGATTTGGCTTCAGCCAATTTCATTGCCATATAAGCATTGACTATGCCACCACTATTGGAAAGCTGGTTGAACTTCCCTTTGGGTCTTTTTTCAGACTCCAAGTTTGGGATCAGCACTTTACCTTTTTTAATTTTAAAAGAAGATTCAGTCAACACCTCTTTAAGTTGAACAGCACTTAGCTGTGGATAATGCGACCAAACCAAAGCAGCGACTCCCGTTACAATAGGACTTGCTAGGCTGGTGCCATCACTCATGTTGTAGAGGTTTTCCGGCTCCAGAGATACTATGTCCTTACCAGGAGCAAACACATCCACATTCTTTTGACCATAATTTGAAAATTCAGCAGCAATAGCGGACGTTTTGTATTTTGTGGAGGCTCCCACGTCTAACCACGACTGTACGGTAGTCCCATCCAGGCAGGTAGCATTTGGATAACGAGGCTCAACATCTACATTGATACCGCTATTGCCAGAGGCATGTACCATCAATATATTCTTGCTTTCGGCATACTTGATGGCAGCATCTACAAATTCCTTGTTGGGAGACATTTCCTTACCGAAACTCATATTGATGATATTCGCTCCATTGTCAGCAGCATACCTGATGGCCAATGCCACATCTTTGTCATATTCATCTCCTTGAGGAATGGTTCTCAACACCATCAGCTTTACATTTTCGGCGATTCCATTTATGCCCAGGCCATTGTTTCGATTGGCAGCAATCACACCAGCAACTGAAGTACCATGATCCGATCTTTGACCTTTCACATCGTTGTTGCCATAGTTGATGTCTTCAATATCGGATGGGTTGTCGCCAATGATGTCTCTTGGGTTGAAGTCCACATTCAAGTGCATATTCAGACACTCTTCATTGTGGCTTTTGTACTCATTCAATTTGTCTTCTGTCAGCCCCATTTTGTATTTGTCAATCAAAAATGAGATGGCTTTTGAAGTTCGTTTTGATTTGGTGCGAATAGATTTCAGTTCCTTTAAAGAATTGGGACTAACACCCGTTTCGTTTTTAATGATCTCCTTTGCTACTTCAAATATTTCTTCGAACATAGAGATGCCTTCTTTCTCTTTTTGGTATTTTGAGAGGTTTGCCTCATAAAGTGCTTTGCTCTTTTTATACACTACAAAATCTCTTTCTTCACTTTTAGATACGTCAGCCAGTGAAGAGACATTCTCATATTTTAGATTGTATTTTTTATACAGTCGTGTGTACTCAAAATTCTCCAAGTCGATATTTTCTCCGTTTTTATTTCCAATGAAATTCCAGCCATGTACGTCATCGATATAGCCGTTTCCATCATCATCGATGTTGTTGGCCGCTATTTCACCCTCATTTTCCCATATTTTTCCTTGCAAATCTTCATGATGGATATCCACGCCACTGTCTATAATGGCCACAACAATTGTTTTTTCTGCTGGAGCATTATGGACCAACTCACTATAAACCCTTTCTGTACTGATTCCTGGTACACGATCAAGATCCATGTCTTGATTGTACCAATTTAAAAAGCCGGATTCTAAATCATCAACATTATTTACCTGAGCGATTGATTGCGTATTGAATATTACAGAAAGGAATAAAAAGGCAAGGGAGGATAAAAAATATTTGATCATTTATGCATGTATTAAATGCTAAACTTAGAGCTCAGCTGTTCGAGGCTTTCATTAGAACCTACAAAAGTAACAACATCTCCTGATCTGAGGCGGGTATATCCATGAGAAATGATCATGTGGCCGCTTCTTTTTATGGATAAAATGATGACATCTGGAGGCAAGCGTAAATTTCTAAGTGCAATGCCATGCAAGTCTTTATTGAGCAATTCAAGATCTCTGGTATCTTGACCTGTTTCCATTCCTAACAGAAGTGAAGTCGCCTGAGGAGAACGCACAAAATGATCTAATAAGTTTACAATTGCCATCGATGGATCTACCACTTTTACACCCAGCTCAAGAAAACGATCGGTATAGATGCGATCGGTTAAGCGTACGATCATGTCAGGTGTACCAAAATGATGGTAAGACAGCTCACATATTTCAAAATTCTTTTTGTCGGACAACATGCAGACAATTGCTTCCGCTTTAGCAGCATCTATGCTATTTAGGCTTTCCAAAGAGAGGTCCTTAATGTACCGAATGTCTAGTCCTTCAGGTTCTTCAAAAGACCCTTTTTTCTGTCGTGAAGCTATAATCACACTCCAGCCTTTGCTCATCAGTTGGTTGGCCAATGCCACAGACTGACTCTCATAGCCATAAATGATGGCATCACGGGATCCATCTGCACCAAAATCTCCTTTGCTTCGGTCTTCACCTACTTTTCCCAAGGCCCATTTAAAGAGAGGAGGCCCTACTACTTGATTGATTACAATGATGGCAATGACTACAGTATAAAAGTCGCCACCCCATTCAGGAAATTCATTGGCAATTACGGTGGATAACCCCAAAGCCACCCCCGCCTGAGTGATGTAAGGCATCCATCCCAAATGACAAAAACGCATCGGATCGCCTGCCATCATTCCTCCAAAATAAGAACCTCCAACCAATGAGGCCAGCCTTACTGCAAACAATACCAATGCAACAGGCCATACATCTAATAATGTTTCAATTGAAAGTGAAGCTCCGGTTAAAGTAAAGAATGCAGCATATACCATTGGACCTGTCTCACTTAGAATTCTCAAAAATTCAGGTCTGAACTTAGTATAGTTGGTGACATAAAGACTCCCGACAATACAAATTAAGAGAGGCTCCAAGGCTATTTCTCTTATAAAATGCATTTCTGTAAAGTGATGTATAAAAGAGGACATTTCATAAATGGAATATCCCAATAGTATAATTATGATTGACTTGGTTCTTCCTTTAATCTTAAGAGACAAAGCGAGTTTTAAGAAATACCCAAGTAGTCTGCCTATAAGTAGTGAAAGCAGTATTTCCCCTATCAAAAAGACAATGCTTAATATGTTGAAATCCTCGCCGACTGTCATGGTTTTTGCTAAGGAAAGGCAAACAGCAAATAAGACGATGACTATAAAATCTTTGAGTACTGTAACTCCCATCACCGTTTGAGTGAAGGGCCCTTTTGCCCTAAGTTCATTGATTATGGCAATGGCCGAGGCAGGTGACCTAGCTACAAAGATGATTCCCGAAAGCATCGATACGGCAATCTTGGATTCTGTATTCATTCCAGACATGAATGGAATATAATCGGCCATAAAAAATACAGCGACACTGCCAATAACGAAAGTAGATGTCAACTGCCCAATCGTATTCCACTTGATGCTATTGAAACGTGACCTTAGCTCTCTTAGGTACAATTCTGAACCGGCGGCAAAAGCAATAAATGCCAATGCCATTTCATTGATGAAATTGAGTTTGACTCTGGAAGCTTCCGGTATCAGCCCTAAGAAGTATGCTCCGCAGATAATGCCCGTAAACAGAAAACCAGTAATAAATGGCAGCTTGATTTTCTTAAATATTAGGGCTATCCTACTAGATGCGACTGTAATAATTACAAAGCCCAGCACTAAAATCATTAGCTCCTTATTCCCTTCTGAAAACAAATCCATTCAATAGCTTACTTTATAGAGTGACCATGAGATTAATTTGTAAAATAATGAATATCTTCAATTGAGCATAATGACTTAATAATAATTTGACTCGAAAAGTTTAAAAATAAAGGCTGTATATTATGAATATATTGATAACGGGAGGAAGAGGATTAGTAGGGTCTGTGTTGACTCAAAACCTATTGAATAAAGGCCATAAAGTAAGACACCTGAGTAGGTCTAAAAAAGCCTTAGCAAATATTGAAGTGTTTGAATGGGATATCAAGAAAGGTGCTATCGAACAAGCCGCTTTTGAAAACCTGGATGCGATAATTCATCTTGCTGGTGAAAGTGTAGCCGACAAAAAGTGGTCTCCAAAGCAAAAAGAAATCATAGTCTCAAGCCGAACAGCTTCTGCAAAATTGCTTTATAACGCAGTTTCAAAAATGGAAAGAAAACCATCCGTATTTATTTCAGCATCGGGTGTAGGCTATTACGGCATTGATACCAAGGAAGAATTAATGACTGAAAACAGTGAAAAGGGCGATGGATTTTTATCTGATGTGGTAGAAGAATGGGAAAAAGGTGCAGATAAATTCTCTTCTTTGGGCATGCGGACCGTGAAGCTTAGAATTGGTTTAGTATTGGCCAAAAATGGAGGGGCATTGCCAAAAATGGTTCAGCCAGTTAAATATTATGTAGGCTCTCCATTGGGTAAAGGAAAACAGGAAGTCAGTTGGATTCACATTGATGACCTGGCACGTTTGATGGTCTATGCCTTGGAGCATGCAGAAGTAGATGGCGTGTACAATGCGGTCTCATCCAATCCGGTAACAAATAGCGAAATGACTCGTTCTATTGCCAAGACCTTGGATAAACCTCTTTTTATGCCTAATGTTCCTGAGTTTGTATTGAAACTGCTGCTAGGGGAAATGTCTGCTATAGTTACAGGAGGCAATAAAGTGTCCAATAAAAAAATAAAATCTATTGGTTTCCAATTTCAACATGAAAACATAGACGAAACCTTAAGTCAAATATTACATGACAATTGAGTGTTGGATGTTAATTCGATAACTTTGCCAGCTAAATTTTTTGAGTTGGTAGCTAAATTCAAATATACTTATGAAAGACCATCAATTAAATGAAGAAGAAAAAGGCAAAATTATAGCTGCCTTTAAAGACAAAGATTGGAATCAGATTAAAAGTACTGACTCATGGGTGATATTCAAAGTGATGGCTGAAATGGTCGAGGGCTTTGAAAAAATGGCTATCGGTCTTTGGCTCAGCTCGTACCAAGCCTGATCATAAGTATTACCACATGGCAGTGGAGATCGGAGCGGAGTTGGTAAAGCACGGATATGGTGTGATTACCGGTGGAGGGCCTGGTATTATGGAGGCCGCTAACAAAGGTGCCAACAGCAAAAATGGAAAGTCTGTTGGGTTGAATATTGACCTCCCATTTGAGCAAAAAAACAATCCTTATATAGATCAGGATAAATTGATGAATTTCGATTATTTCTTTGTGAGAAAAGTAATGTTTGTGAGGTATTCTCAGGGGTTTATTGTGATGCCAGGAGGATTTGGTACCCTCGATGAGTTGTTTGAGGCGATCACATTGATTCAAACCTTGAAAATCGGAAAATTTCCCATCGTTTTGGTCGGAAAAGAATATTGGAGTGGGTTGTTTGATTGGGTCAGAAATGTGATGCTCAAGGAGAAGAATGTAAGTGAAGAAGACCTAGACCTATTTAGCATAGTAGATAACGCTTCAGATGCAGTAGGAGTGATAGATGAGTTTTACAGCAAATTCCTGCTTTCACCAAATTTTTAAAATAATAATCAGTTGATAAAAGACTATTGGAGTAACCAATGTAAATAGTATATGGAAGTAGAGGAGATATTACCAAAAAACAACCCAATAGTTGAGGATGAAGCCACAGAATATATTGAAATATATGGTGCTCGAGAGCATAACCTGAAAAATATAGACCTCAAGTTTAAGAGGAATCAATTGGTGGTAATTACAGGAATAAGCGGCAGTGGCAAGTCTTCTCTGGCATTTGATACGCTGTATGCTGAAGGACAAAGGAGGTATATGGAGAGCTTCTCGGCCTATGCCCGGTCATTCATTGGAGATATGGAACGCCCCGATGTGGACAAAATCAATGGGCTAAGTCCTGTGATTTCTATCGAACAAAAAACGACCAGCAGAAATCCCCGATCCACGGTGGGTACTGTTACAGAAGTTTATGATTTTATGCGGCTTTTATTTGCTCGTACAGGAGATGCGTTTTCTTACCTCACAGGTGAGCGGATGCAGAAACAAACTGAAGAGCAGATTTTATTCCATATCCTGTCTTATTTTGATGGCAAGAAAATAGCAATTTTAGCTCCAGTGGTAAAAGGACGGAAAGGACATTACCGAGAGCTTTTTGTTCAGGTGAGCAAACTTGGGTTTGGTAAAGTACGGGTGAATGGAGAATTGATGGACTTGGTTCCAAAAATGCAGGTTGACCGCTACAAAACCCATGACATTGAAATAGTCGTGGATCGAGTGATGGTTCGCGATAAAGACAAGACCAGAATCAATCAATCGTTAAAAACGGCCTTGCAGCACAGCAAAGGAATCATCATGATTCTGGATGAAGACAATCAAGAGCATCATTTTTCCAAATACCTGATGGATCCGAAAACCGGACTTGCCTATGACGAACCAGCTCCCAATACTTTTTCTTTCAACTCACCTTATGGTGCCTGTCAAGAGTGCAATGGATTGGGTCAAATTGAAGAAATCAGCAGGAAATCTATAATCCCAGATGAATCCATCAGCATCAGTCGTGGAGGTATTCTTCCTCTTGGAGAGTTTCGGGATATCTGGATTTTTAAGAAAATAGAATCGCTTTTAAAGCGCTACAAAGTAAATTTGACTACTCCTATCCGAGACATTCCCGAAGAAGTAATGCAGGTTTTGCTTTATGGAGATAATGAACCAGTAGCAGTGAAATCAGTGAAATATCCTGGCACTGATTGGCAAACTAAGTTCGAAGGGATTGTGCTTTTTCTTGAAAAGCAAAAAGATACCGGTTCGGACAAAATCCAAAAGTGGATCAAGGATTTTACCAATGTAACAACCTGTCCGGAGTGTAATGGACAAAGGCTCAGAAAAGAATCTCTTCATTTTAAGATAGACAAGAAAAACATTTCTGAGTTGGCTTCTCTTAACATAGAAGCACTTACCGAGTGGTTTGAAAATCTTGAAGAACGATTGACAGAGCGACAAAATATCATCGCTAAAGAGATCTTAAAGGAAATAAGGAAACGCTTGGGTTTTTTGTTAGATGTTGGGTTAAACTACTTGGAATTAAATAGGCCACTGAAAACCCTTTCAGGAGGAGAAGCTCAGCGGATTCGATTGGCGACCCAAATTGGCACTCAGTTGGTTGGTGTTTTATACATCTTAGATGAACCAAGTATTGGACTTCATCAACGAGACAATATGAAGTTGATCAAGGCATTGCAAGATTTGCGTGACCTGGGAAATACCGTGATCGTTGTGGAGCATGACAAGGACATGATGCTCAATGCAGATTTTGTGGTGGACATTGGTCCTGGTGCGGGCAGGCATGGTGGACAAATTGTGTCTGCAGCTACTCCGCAGGATTTTGTGAAGTCTGATACCATGACGGCTGCCTATTTGAATGGGATAAAGAAAATTGAAGTCCCGACTTCTAGAAGGCCAGGAAATGGCAATGCGCTGACCCTTTCTGGCGCAACAGGCCATAATTTGAAAAATGTTACACTCGATCTTCCTTTGGGAAAAATGATTTGCATTACGGGCGTTTCTGGGAGTGGCAAATCATCGTTGATTCATGAAACGCTGGTGCCAATCCTCAATAGAAAATTTTATAGGTCTAGAAAAGAACCATTGCCCTTTAAAGAAATAAAAGGGATTGAACATTTAGACAAAACCATAGAAGTAGATCAATCTCCTATTGGAAGAACTCCAAGATCTAACCCTGCAACATATACCGGTGTGTTTTCTGAAATCAGGACATTGTTTTGTCAATTGCCGGAAGCAAAAATACGAGGCTACAAACCCGGCAGATTTTCTTTCAATGTAAAAGGAGGTAGGTGCGAAACCTGTGAAGGAGCTGGCATGAAACTCGTAGAAATGGATTTTCTGCCAGATGTATATGTACCATGCGAAACATGTAAAAGCAAAAGATACAATCGGGAAACATTGGAGATCAGATTCAAAGGCAAGTCGATTTCAGATGTGTTGGAAATGACGGTAGAGCAAGCGGTTGAGTTTTTTGAAAACCAACCCAAAATTGTAAGGAAAATTAAAACACTGAATGACGTTGGGCTAGGATACATTACCCTGGGTCAACATGCCACGACACTTTCAGGTGGAGAAGCACAGCGGGTAAAACTGGCGACAGAGCTGTCTAAAAAAGATACAGGTAAAACCTTCTATGTATTGGATGAGCCCACTACTGGCCTGCACTTTCAAGACATTCAACACTTGCTGGTAGTACTCAACAAACTAGTGGAAAAGGGTAATAGTGTATTGGTGATAGAGCACAACATGGACGTGATAAAGGTAGCAGATCATATTGTTGATTTGGGACTAGAAGGAGGTAATGGTGGTGGAAACATTGTGTTTAGTGGTACTCCCGAAGAAATGATCAAAACCGACAAAGGATTTACTGCAAAGTTTTTGAAGTTGGAGATGTAAGATCTTTTTGCTGCTGTGATTCTGAGATGACTTTTTCGAAGTAACACTCCTTATGAGATTTCTGCCTCCGCAGAAATGGCGAAAATCGATGGAGAATCCGTCATACCGGTGAAGACAGGTATCCCATTTGCATGGGACTCATAGATGACTTCAATTTACTTACGAATAATATTCAGCCACAAAAAAGAGGCTGTCTCAGTAAGAAACAGCCTCTTTTTATATTTTTCAGATCAATAAATCAAACCCGTAAGAAGAGTTTTTGTTTGTACATCATGTACAAAAACACCCATTGTACGGCTAGGAAAGCAAATACCATTATTACTGCATTGTATGGTTCTCCAACAAGTTGTCCCAACCAACCGAACATAGCAGATGCAGTATAAGACCATTTGATAAAATCTCCTGCCATATAGATAAGAATGGAGTTCATCCCTATTACTTTGAAGAAGAATGCCCATTTCACAAATCCTAGTATATCGATGATGTAATAGAAAGTAGCCATCAAAATCATACTGATTCCTCCACATTGAAGTGCAAAAGAACTAGTCCATAAGTTTTTGTTGATAGGGAAAAACAAGTTCCAGATTTGAGCCACTACTATTAGACCGGCACCAATTACGACCAACCGCAATGCGGTTTTTGTTTTGTCCGATTCAGCAGTACCCTTCAATAAATTTCCAGTGTATATACCAAGTAGTGCTGTAGCAACAGCAGGAATAGTAGAAACCAACCCTTCAGGATCGTGAATACCAAGGTACAATTTACCAGGCATCAGGATTCTATCAAGGAAAGAAACAACATTGCCTTCCATGGTCAGATCTCCCATAGGAAATCCCGGAGCAGAACCCAATGTCAATAGCAACCAATAGCCAATCAGAATAGAGAAAAACCAAATGATTTGTCCTCTCTGTTTGGTGTATAGGAAGATAATGTTGGCGAACATATAGCCCAAGCCAATACGCCCTAGCACACTTCCAAAACGGATTTCGTCAAAGGGCATAATTTTCAGTCCATTGTTATAGATCACTCCTAAGAGCACCAATATCAAACCTCTTTTGATTACTCTGAATAACAGACTGTTTGTGGTTTCTCCTTTTTCCATTTGTTTGCCAAGGGAATATGGTGTGGCTACTCCAGCCAAAAACAAAAAGAGTGGGAAGATTATGTCATAGGCAGCAAAACCATGCCAGTCAGGATGTGTAAATTGGACAGAAAGTGCCTTCCAAAAAGGGGCCTCTGTGATTTCTGCCATTTTGTAAAAAATCTCCTCTGCACCCATGATCCAAAACATATCAAACCCACGAAGGGCATCAAGCGAATAAAGGCGTTGGGGGTTAATAATTTGTTTCATTTTAAAAATTTAGTTCTCAAAAATTAATACTTGCATTTG
The DNA here is from genome assembly GCA_963976505.1 of uncultured Reichenbachiellaceae bacterium. GTDB lineage: Bacteria > Bacteroidota > Bacteroidia > Cytophagales > Cyclobacteriaceae > CAXBNB01. The sequence goes on along the minus strand of CAXBNB010000004.1, from coordinate 3,123 downwards.
CTTCTATCGTCTTTGATATAGTATGATTTATAGTTTTTGGCTTTTGGATCTTTGCAGCCGCACAGGTCAAGTAACTCTATGCTTGCAAATTGTGTGGGATGGCTTTCGGCTTGAATGGTGATATAGCCTTCGCCAATCGATTTTCCTTCCCATTGTGGGTTTGGTAAAGGTCAATACAGTGTCTCCTTCTACCACATGATGCACGATAGAATCTCCCAAAACAATGGCCTCAACATTTACCCATTGATCTCCATGATAGGTTTTAGAGGTGGAGTTGACACAGTGAGGAGTGAAAAATTCGCCATCTAATATTACATCGGATCCGGGAGTACATAAGTTTCCAGTAGATCTTTCTCCTTCTCCGCTTCCGCCCAAAAGTTGCATTTCCAACGAAATGGGAAAGGATTGTTTCAACCCCATGCTTTCAATAGATTGTGAATGAAGCATCAATCCGTTGTTACGATAAGCCCATCCGGCACCACCTTTCACCTGATCTCCAACAAAACGGTACCTGGCTTTCAGTCTATAGTGGGAATACTTGTCCTTATAAAACAGGTGTCCATATTCATTGGTAAACTCGGAATAGTCATCATAAGAAGATGACAAATTGCCCTCGATAATCCGAAAAGTATTGTTGTAATTTTCACCGACAGGATATCCCGCAATTTTTGGAGTCCAGCCAGTCATGTCTTTCCCATTGTAGAGTTGAACCCATTCTTCTTTTGCTGCATCGGCATTCTGTGCAGGAGACGTACAACCGTAGATTGTGCTGAATGAAAGAATGGCCATCAATGGCTTGACAGCCTTTAGTATTGAATTCATAAAAGGTTTGGTTTGGTTAATTTCCATAAAAGTAAACTAATCTTATAAATCCTGTGCTTTCATTCACCTCTTTCTGATATAGATATGTATTTTTTCACCTAATTTAAATCGAAAAATGATTCCTGTGTCCTCGAGAACAAGCGCATTGAAGCCCATTTATTGAATAAAAAAATTTCGAACAACAATTAAGCCAGAGTAGGTTCACCAGGGATCATATAAGATTTTATGCAATTGTAGTTTAATGTGCTTCCAACCAGTTGTCTCCTTCTCCCATGCCTACTTCCATAGGCACATCAAAAGGAATCGCATTTTTCATCAACTCTTCTACTTTGGATTTCAATAAGCTTAATTCATCTACATGAGCATCAAATACCAATTCATCATGTACTTGCATGATCATTTTAGAGCGCAATTTTTCTTTTTTCATCCATTGGTGAATGTTGATCATGGCCACTTTGATCATATCGGCAGCACTTCCCTGTATGGGTGCATTGATCGCATTTCTTTCGGCATAGCCCCTAACGGTCGCATTCCTTGAATTGATGTCTCTCAAATACCTCCTTCTACCAAGAATGGTTTCTACATATTCCAATTCTTTGGCATTGTTGACAGAATCATCCATGTATCTTTTAATGGCTGGAAACTCAGTAAAGTAAGCTTCAATAATTTCGGCAGCTTCAGTTCTGGAGATGCCTATGTTTTGAGACAGACCAAAAGCAGAGATTCCATAAATCAAACCGAAGTTGACTTCTTTGGCTTTGCGTCGTATTTCAGGAGTCATCTCCTCCATTGGTACTTTGAAAACTTTGGATGCGGTGGTGGCGTGAATGTCTCTGCCATTTTTAAACGCATCAATCATACTTTCATCTCCCGCTAGGGCAGCAATGATCCTCAATTCTATTTGAGAGTAATCCGCTGCAAATATTTTGTAGTCTTCGCCTCTGGAAATAAATGCCTTTCGAATCTCTCTGCCTTTGGGAGTCCTAATCGGAATATTCTGAAGGTTGGGATTGTTGGAACTCAATCGGCCGGTAGCAGCTACCGCCTGACGGTAGTCTGTGTGTATCAATCCGTCTTTTTTGCTGATCAACTTGGGCAAGGCATCTACATAGGTGGACTTCAGTTTTTGGTATTCTCTAAATTCCAAAATGCTGTCGGCAATTTCATGTTCCTTGGCAAGGCGTGTTAAGATATCCTCTCCAGTAGCATATTGACCTGTTTTGGTTTTCTTGGGTTTGTCCACCAGCTTCATTTTGTCAAATAAAATCTCACCCAACTGCTTTGGTGAACTCAGGTTGAATTCCTGTCCGGCCAGTTCAAAAACTTTGCTTTGAGCGGTAATGCTGAGTTCATTGAGTTCTTTGGACATCACTTCCAAAACGGCAGTATCGATTTTTACTCCGTTGTATTCCATGTCTGCCAACACTACTGACAAAGGCTCTTCCACCTCATGCAGCAATTTTGAAAAACCCTGTTCTTCAATTTGTAGAGCTAGGAGGTGTTTCAACTGCAGCGTGATGTCAGCATCTTCAGCGGCATATTCAGTGACGGTTTGCACGTCTATATCCCGCATGTTTTTTTGATTTTTGCCACTCCCAATTAAATCCTCAATGGGCACTGGAGTGTAATTCATCATATTTTCAGCCAGGGCATCCATTTTATGTTTGGTCTCCGGATCAAGAATATAATGGGCAAGCATGGTGTCAAACATTTTTCCTTGCACTTCTATGTCGTAATTTCTCATCACCTGAATGTCGTATTTCAGGTTGTGTGCGATCTTGATGATGTCCTTATTTTCTAACACCTCTTTGAATTCATTCGCAATTTTTTGAGCCTCAGCTTGGTCGTCTGGCACAGCCACATAATAGGCTTCTCCTGGCACATAAGAAAATGCAATTCCTACCAATTCCGCTTCTTCCGGATTGACACTCGTAGTTTCCGTATCAAAACAAAATTCCTTCTGCAAAGACAAATACTTAGCCAGTGATTTTCTTGATTCGGCAGTATCTACTAGGTAATAGTCATGTTCGGTATTTAAAATAGACTTCTTTTCTGCTACCGCTACAGGAGCAGGAGCTTCCTCTGGCGATCCAAAAAGCCCCAGTTGAGAATCAGGAACCTTAGTTTTTTTCGCACTTTTGGTAGCAGGGGTTGGTTCGTCATTTCCATCTCCAAATATTCTTTTCAGTGTGGTTTTGAATTCCAACTCATCGAATATTTCCCTGATTTTGGGTTCATTTGGATCTACCAACACCAACGCTTCTTCGTCAAATGCTATTGGGACATCTAGTTTGATAGTGG
>CAXBNB010000003.1:0-19777 GCA_963976505.1 uncultured Reichenbachiellaceae bacterium | reverse complement strand
TGGTACTAGACACAGGAAGCTACAGACAGGGAGATTTGTATGCCAATATTGAACGTATGATCCCTTATGCCGTCAATTGGCAAGTAAAGGAATTGGTCACCAACAATGGCAAGGAAGAAGACATAGACTTAAAGCGATTGGTGAAAATCATACGAAGTTCAGACTACAAGGGCTATTTACCGATTGAAACATTTGGTGATGATCATTTTAAAGAACGGGTAACCCAATTTTTGAATAAACTTCAAGAGGAATTGAATCGCTAATACTAGTCTATACCCCAGAGAGAGACTGCATATGTAGAAATTCTTGCTATCCTATGAGTTTAAGAATTGGCTGTAAGAATCATCCAGTATAACGGTAACCTCCTTCGCGCACCTGTTGCGCGATCCCTCTGCTTTAAGAGACAGGTCCCACACATCAGCCTATCGGCTACAGGAGGCCGGGAAAATACTAATCTTCTGACTTCTCCTCGTAAGACAAGTTTTTCTTAATGCAACACATAAGGATATTTTTTTAGTGCTCTTGGATTTTACAACCTATCCAACACCTTTTTAATCAATGAATCCACTACTTTTTGAGGGTCTTTAGAAAAACGATTTCTAGCCCGATTGGCTATAATGGCATTGAGGCTGATCATTTCATGACCCATCATTCTGGCCATGGCGTAATACCCAGCGGTTTCCATTTCCAGGTTTGTCAACCAAAACTCTTCATGATTGAAATACATAAGGTCTTCGATCATCTGGGGGTATTTTACCGGAATCCTCAAAGATCTCCCCTGCGGCCCGTAGAAGCCTGGTGCAGTGATGGTATTTCCCGCTACCATGTCAAAAGCAAATTGCTTTTTCAGTTCTTCTGAACCTTTAACACAATAGGGTTTAAAAGGCAGGTCTAAGTATTCTTTCAGCTTGTTGGAAATAATGTTTTCAAACCCAGTTTGGCGCAAATTGTAAAAACACATCAAAGTGTCTAATCCGATACCATAATCCGATACCAAGTGGGTACCAAGCCTCACGTCTTCCTGTAGGCTTCCGGAGGTGCCAATTCTGATGATTTTGAGTTTTCTTTTTTTCTCTTTTACTGTTCTGGTTTTGAAATCAATATTGGCAAGGGCATCTAGCTCTGTCAGGAATATCTCTACATTGTCCGTGCCCATTCCGGTGCTCATTACCGTCACATCTTTTCCCTTGTATTTTCCTTTGTGCGTAATGAACTCCCTTTTGTTCATCTCAAATTCCACCTCATCGAAATGCTGGCTGACCTTAAATACCCTGCTCGGGTCACCTACGGTAATGATGGTGTCGGAAAGGTGCTCTGGCTTCAGGCTCAAATGATAGACACTCCCATCTGGATTGATGATAAGGTCTGTTTCGGAAATATTGGACATGCTGGTTGGTTAAATAGTAATCAGTTATTTTTCTCAAGCGATCGAAAGTTAAGAATGAGGCTGTCTCAAAAGGGTTAATCAGTTGCCGGACTCTTGGCTGCCATTAGGCAGGTGTTCCGGCACCCCTTTGAAAACGCAGCAATAGCTGTTTCTAGGACAGATCCCAGAATAACTGTCTAACGACAGTCAGGAATCTGGAAATTTTCCGACTTTTGAGATAGCCTCACCTCAGTTTCTGTCAACCACTTTAAGATAACTGCACCAATATAATTAGATAGCGTCTAATTTGGAAACAATATTAATGAATACACTTACATTAAGTTAGTGCTGAATTACCTCTGGATTTTTTAAAATACTCTATTATTACCGCTTCAACCCCCTGTATGGATTGTAACCATTCATTTCTGTCTGATAATAACCTGTGCCGTCATAGGGTCTGGCGTCTGGGTTTTTGCTGCATTCTTCTGAGCAGCAACCACTGTACATTTCTGCTCCTTTTTCTGACAAAGGCATGTGCCTGTTGCAATGTGGATTGGCACAATTCACCATTCTATCGCATGGCTCATTGGTCACAAAGCATTTGGAAATAACCGTAGGGTTGACATTGTTGACCTCAGTGGTGATCCTATTGTCAAAAACATAGCATTTGCCTTCAAAATCTTTTCCATCAGTTTCTATCCCATACTTAATGATGCCACCATGTAGTTGATAGACATTTTCAAAACCCTGTTCCAACAAATAAGCACTTGCTTTTTCGCATTTGATTCCTCCGGTACAGTAAGTGATCACTCGTTTTCCTTTGTGTTTTTCGAGTTCTTTTACCTTTTCAGGATAGTCTCTAAAGTTGTGTATGTCAAGGGTAATGGCGTTTTTGAATTTGCCAAGATTGTGTTCGTAATCTGACCTTACATCAAGAATAATGGTATCTTCATCTTCTTCCTCCAGTACTTTTCTAAACTCTTCTGGTTCTATGTACTTGCCTGTTCCGTTTGAGGGATGAATGTGAGAAAGACTGGAATTGACGATTTCCTTTTTCAACCGGACATGGATTTTTTTAAAGGCAGGTTCGTCTTCTATCGCAATTTTGAATTCGGTGTGACTGAACCTCGGATCGGAATGCACTTCCTGCATGTATTTTTCACAGTCTTCTTTTGAGCCCGATACAGTTCCGTTCAAGCCTTCTTTGGCCACTATGATTCGTCCACGAAGATTATTATTGATGCAAAATAAATGATGCTGCTCCCTGAACACTTCAAGGTTGTCGATCTGCGTGTAGCAGTAATACAGCAGTACGTATTGTTGTTCTTGTTCCATAACAGTTACCCGTTTCAAGCGGGGTGTTAATTTGATAAATGATTAAAAATAAAAGTTATATCAGTTCTTGTATTTATTTTCTATTCAGTGAAAACTTTAGTTTCCTCAAATTTATATCTTGCTAAGATCCTTCATTTCCTGCCTCGTCGGCAGGCGTTCCGGATGACAAGGGTTCAGATTGGTTGCCCTACCAGAAGCCCGATGAAGGACTACTATTTCTGATTTGTCACATTGAACGAAGCGAAGTGTCTCAACTTGCTACTTTCCATAGCAATAGAATTTGCTTATAATGTGCTTTGAGAAGCCTTTCAGGATTCTTAAAGCTACTATTTTAACAACTTTACCAATCTTTAAAAGCTTAGTAAAGCTTGGATAGTTACTTTATATTTTTTTACTACCAACTTCTTTCTCCTCACTTTTAGTTACTTTTCTATTTCTACAGCAGGGTTTCCAAACACTGTTTTTCCTGCCGCTACATTGCTAATTACAACTGATCCGGCTCCTACTCTTGCGTTTTTTCCTACGGTTATCCCTGAAATCAACACAGCTCCTGATCCAATGAAAGCACCTTCTTCCACCACCCCATTGGCACTGACCCCACTACCAGCTCCGATTTGGACAAAATCACCCAGTTTGGCATCATGATCAATCACTGATTTGCTGTGCAAAATGCAATGGTTGGCAATGTCCGTACCTGCCCCGATGACCACTCCGCCATTGAAGAAATTGCCATGCCCAATTTGCGCAGATGAAGCAATAATGACAGAATTATGTACTGCATTGATGGGCATCACCTTTCTCTTTTTAACGAGCATGTTGGTCAGGCTTTTCCTCAAGGCATTGTCATCGCTGGCTACAAAAGCGTCACATTTTTTACCAATTATTTTTAGAAAACTCTCATCTGAAGTTTTTCCCAATACCTGAACATTGTCGATTTCAGTATTGTGTGTGTTTTTGTCATCATCTAGAAAACCGTAAACTACGTTTTTGTTTGATTCAAAAATTTCCAATGCTGCCCTGCCAAGCCCACCTGTTCCAAAAATCATTATCGGATTGTCCATAGTATTTTTATTTTGAGGCGCAAATTTAGTGGAAAATCATGGAAGTTCGAAGAATGGAGCTAGAAGAAGTATTGGTATAATACATACTCCTTACGGATTCAAAACCTGCGAAGAGCAGGAATCATGGTTTTGGAAACAGTTCTTGTTTGAGTTGATTAAAAGAAGATTTGATCTTTTTCAATTCACGGTCTTTGATGTGATCCAAACTAAGAACATCGGTTTCGCCATCATCTTTTTGAATATGAATTTCAAATAGCCTGATTTCAAGATTCTTAACATTAGCAATAGCCACTCTATTATTGATTCCTAGGAGGTCATAAGCTATTTCACGATCATTTAGTTTTATAGAATACTTATCCCTCTTCATATTGAAGTATAAAAATATGAGTTGTGCTCCTACCAATAATGTGAGATAAGAGGGATCTTCAAACCAAGAGAGATATAAACTCAGGAAAATGAATAAAATTCCTAAGATTACAATGATCAAACTGAGTCGCTTTGGGTTTTGAGAATAGGTAACTGCAGTCATTGTGTGAGGCTTTAAGTTGCGTTGAAAACAGGACTGTTTGACTTAAAACTTGAACTAGAAACTAAAGTTTTGAGCTCAGAAAATGCTCTTTTAATATGCTTCAGTTTGGAATCGCTGACCTGATCCAAAAATAAATTAATCTTTTCTCCATTGATCATTTCTATTTGAACTTCAAACAATTTGATTTGGATAAGTTTAATGGAAGATATTTTGAACTTTCCCCTCTTTCCCTGAATCAAGTAATCTATTCCTGAATCATTGAATTCTATAATAAACCTGCTCCTTTTGAGGTGAACATAAAAGACAACTAAAAAAAGAATTCCTTGCAGAAACTGGATGATTATAGAGAAAGGATTAGAATCAGAGCCAATGACCATGGCGTGGAGGGAAATAGTCAAGAATAGGATGCCAGCAACAAACATAAATATGCTTAACCAAGAATACCTTTGTTGAAATCTCTGCTTTGACATAGCTGAAATATTGGTTTCTATAAAGGTAAAAAGATAAATAATAACATCCAAATCATGAGAATACCTCCAAACCTTCAGAGCAATTCTTGCAAATGTCAATTTCTGACCTGGATTTTAAGATAGACTGACGAAACGTATGGTATCGTTCACTTTTCCAAATATTGGCAAACGAGGTATCGTTCAGGTCTCCCATCACATGGCTGGCATCTTTATCGAAGCAGCAAGGCACTACTTTTCCATCCCAAGTCACTACACAGCTGTGCCACATTTTCCAACAATGGTTCAATAGTGGATTCTTTAACTCAAACTTCCCTTGTGCGTTTTTCTTGTACCGAGAATATTCCTCTGAATCCGGAATCAAGGGATTTCCATTTTCATAGTCATAGACCTGAGCCGTTTTGATCTGGACAGCATCCACGCCTAGTTTTTTGGCTATGTCATAAATTTCTGGTACCTGGTGTTCGTTGGGTTTGACTACTAAAAATTGAAATACTACTTGAGGAGTACTGCTTTTTAGTTTCTTTTTCCAATGGACAATATTTTTTGTGCCGGCTATCACTTTGTCCAGGCTGCCACCAACTCTGTAAGACTCGTAAGTTTCCTGGGTGGTGCCGTCAATGGAAATGATGAGCCTGTCCAGACCGGACGCTATGGTTTTCTGCGCATTTTCGTCGTTGAGGTAATGGGCATTGGTGGATGTGACTGTATATATTTTTCTTGTAGAGGCATATTTCACCATTTCTGTAAACTGTTGGTGTAGGAACGGTTCTCCCTGAAAATAAAAAGTGAGGTACAGCAGATGATTTTTCAGTTCATCGATTTTGGTTTTGAAAAAATCTGCGTCGAGCATACCCGTAGGTCTGGTAAATGACCGCAATCCACTTGGGCATTCCGGACACCTGAGGTTGCAGGATGTGGTTGGTTCGAATGCCATGCTGAATGGCAATCCGGGTTGCTTTACCTTTCCTGTTGCTTTGGAATAGTAGTAAGATCCATAGACATTCAAGGCATTTGCTATTTTGGCAAATGTCAGCTTTGAGGCTAAATTTTTAAGGTCTGAGAATGTCACAAGCTATTTGGAAAGTAAGTGCGAAGGTAATTTTAATCCTATCAACTATTGATTGGAACAAACAAGAAAGTTAATTTACGACCTCATTTAAGAACCACAAAACATGACCCGATATATTCTTGCAATCTGTATGGTTTTTCTTTTCTCGCAAAGTCACTCACAGCGACTATCTGAAAAGGCGGAAGTTTCGGTTATTACAATTGGGCCAACTCAACAAGAACTTTATTCGGCATTTGGGCATAGCGGATTCAGGGTATTTGATCCTGCAAACGGGATAAACAGCTTTTATAATTATGGGGTTTTTGATTTTAACCAACCCAATTTTTATATCAATTTCACCCGCGGAAAACTCCTATATAAACTGGGGGTAGATGATTATGATTTATACAAGCAGTATTACATTCGGGAGAACAGATCGATTACTGAGCAATACTTAAATCTAGATCAAAATCAAAAACAAGCTGTTTTTGATTTTCTTCAGGAAAATAGTAAACCTGAAAACGCTGACTACTATTACAACTATGCATTTGACAATTGTGCCACAAAAATAAGAGACGTGTTGAATGAGTCGCTTGACAACAAGATCACTTATGATTTTGCCTATGCCAAAGGTGGCTATACTTATAGGCAATTGATGGATTTGTATTTGGGCGAGCAACTTTGGGGCGATCTGGGAATAGATATTTGCCTGGGCAGTCAGATAGATGTGAAAGCTGATGGCAATGGCTACATGTTTCTTCCTGACTATGTGTTGGCAGCTTTTGATAACGCAGTTATTTCAGAAAATGGGGGGTCTAAATCTTTGGTTAAAAAGAAGGAAAAACTGTTTAAAGGAAATGGGAAAGAGGGTTTTAGTTTTCCAGTTCCGCCTTTCACCTTATTTGTGGTCGTTTTTTTCTTTATTGGACTGATGACTCACCGCTCTATTAAGTATGGAGTAAGAAATAAATGGCTGGATATTTTGCTTTATGGCATTACAGGAACACTTGGGGTCTTGCTGCTGTTGCTATGGTTTGGAACCGACCACCTTTCGGCTTACAATTTCAACTTGATTTGGGCCATGCCACTCAATCTGGTGGCTCTGTATTTTATGTTTAAGGAAGGCAAATCACCATTGTGGAAATTTTATTACCTGGGATACGGACTTCTTATGTTGATGTTTATAGTCTTTCGTGAATTGCTGCCACAGCAATTGCACCTTGCGCTTGTTCCCTTTGTATTGGGTTTAGCCATTAGGTCATTTTACCTCTATTTTGATATGAGAAGAAAAGAACGGGGAGATCGGTATATTTTGTAACCCGGAGGTTTATTGTGAATCCCCAAAAATCACAAGTTGCCACCGATAAGCCCATTTCCAAGTGAGAGAAAAATTGCGAGCTTCTGCTTTTTCTAGGATAGACAACAACTCTTTTCGCTTGAATGAACGGGCAACTGAAACAATCGAATCATACCTGACCATTTCAGATTTTGACAAAGCGCTAATGACCCACTTGGTGAAGTAATAAGAAATGGTATGCCTGTGCAGGTCGTTGATGACGATACCTATTTTGGATTGTGTCAATAGCTGTTTGATCAATATTGAAAGTTGCTCGTCAGTGAAATGATGGGTAAACAAACTACAGTGCACCACATCAAATTTCATACTCTTAAACTCAGCACTAAATATGTTCAAGTCCTTGTAATCAATATTACTGTAGCTTTTGGTGTTTCCCCTGGCATAGTCGATGATGGAGGCATTGGCATCTATGCCGGTAAAGCTTAAATCGTATCCGTTTTTTTGACCCCATTTGGACATTTCTACCATCAGGTCGCCACCACCACAACCCAGATCTGCGATGTGAAAGCTGTTGCCTTTTTCTTTGGACAGCAATTTTTTGAGGCCGTTGGTGGAAACCTGATTGCCACCTAGCAAAGTGTTGATTCTATCAAGTTCTTTTAGCGTCTGTTTGATCACTTCGCCAGATTGAGAAAAATCATCCATGATTTCCTCTTCTGACGATCTGGTTTTTAGGCTGACCATCTTAACACACTTTAAGTAACATGCTTTCTAATGTAAGCCCCGGTCCAAATGCCAGTCCAAGAATCTTTGACTCCTTGTCGTGTTCTTCCAATTTTTCAAATATTGATTGCAACACAAACAAAATAGTAGGTGATGACATATTGCCGTAGTTTTTCAATACTGAGTATGCTGCGGTATTGCTTTCTTTAGGAATGCCCAGTTCTTGCTCTATCACTTCTAGAATTCTTTTGCCCCCGGGATGAATGGCAAAGTGACTGATGTCACTTGTGTTTAATTTTAGTTCATGCAATAAACTATTGATGAGCGATTTGATGCCTTTTTTCACCAAGTCCGGAACATACGAAGAGAGTGTCATTTCAAAACCGAAAGCCCCGATACTCCAAGTCATATCTTGTTCCCCTTCTATTAGAAGGTCACAGTGAAAGTTCTCCATTGACATACTAGGATAGTTTGAAGGGTTACTCTCCACCACAACAGCCGCAGCTCCATCACCAAATAAAGCGTTGGCTAAAGTAGTATCTTCCTGATTGAGGTTCTTTTGAAAATGCAAGCTGCAAAGCTCGACACATACGATCAGTACCTTCGATCCCGCATTTGCTGTACATATATCTTTGGCCACTTTCAGGGCATTGAAAGCCGCATAACAACCCATAAAATTGATGGCTGTCCGTTTGATTGAATGGGAAAGTCCTAAAGATTTCACCAGGTCAAAATCAAGTCCCGGAGCATACATGCCAGTACAACTGACAGTGATCAGGTGTGTGAAATTTTGTGGGTCATCAGTGCCGATGCATTGCTGTACGGCATCTAAAGATAGCGCCAAGGCTTCTTTTTTGTACACTTGCATTCTTTGAGATACCCCTGGAAATGGTTCGAGGTTGTTGGTATTTGGGAAAAACTCAAAATCACCCAATGATGCAGTGTAATCCTTGAGCACGCTGTGCCTATGGCTAATACCGGAAGCTCGAAATATGATTTCAGTTTCCTTTTTCTTCTCATCACTCAGGTTGAGGTTGGTCAACAAAAAACCAGCAATTTCCTTTTGGGAAATCCGGTACTTCGGCAATGCGGTTCCAAATGATGTAATGTATGCACTCATAATGTCTATCGCTCTAAAGTACTCATTTAATCACTGCATGAAAAATAAAAATTTGGATCAGGTCGGGTTTCGAGTGCTATATATATGAAATATTTGTATGCGTGTAAAGTTGTAAAAGTCTTCTAATCTGTATTATTGCGTATATGACCAAGTCAACACTGCTTCACCTAAGAATTCCGTTTTCATTTTACCTGCTACCGGTATTTCTTTTTGCATGTTCTTTGTCGGGCAAACTTCCTTTGACCAATTTTATTCTAGTAGGCGTGGCATTGCATCTATTTCTTTATCCTGCCAGCAATGGATACAATTCATATTTCGATAAAGACGAAGAAAGCATTGGAGGATTAAAAAATCCTCCATCGGTTGCTAAAGAGTTGTATTGGTATGCACTTGTCTTTGATTTTATAGCCATAGCAATTGGTGCTTGTATCAATTGGCAGTTTGTGTTAATGCTCCTAGTTTATGGTTTGGTTTCGAAAGCCTACAGCCACCCTGCGATTAGACTGAAAAAAATGCCCTATATGGGTTGGTTTGTAGCCGGATTTTTTCAGGGTTATTTTACGTTTGTCATGGTTTGTGTCGGCTTGGGGAATACCTCGTTTCTGGAATTGCGCAACCTGGGCATCCAACTGCCGGCGATATTAAGTTCCATGCTGTTGTGGGGCAGTTACCCAATGACACAGATCTATCAGCATAGGGAAGATCAAAAAAGAGGGGACCATACAATTAGTTTGAAGCTAGGGATTTTAGGCACCTTTCATTTTACTGCAGTTGCCTTTTTTATAGCCACTTTGGGATTTATCTACTTTTATAGTGAATACTATTCTATGACACATGCTTTACTATATATGCTGTTCTTGTCACCAGTTTTGGGCTTTTTTGCTTATTGGTATTTCAGATCCAGAAAGGACATCCTTCAGGTCAATTATTCAAATACAATGAACCTCAACTTTATTTCCGCCCTGATGATGAATTTGTATTTTATTGGCTTTTACTTTTTCAAGTAGTATTCTATTTACAGAAAAATAATTATAGTTTTGCATTCTAAAGTTCGGGGTGTAGCGCAGCCCGGTTAGCGCACCACGTTAGGGACGTGGGGGTCGCTGGTTCAAATCCAGTCACTCCGACTCAAAGCAGTAGAATCTTGGATTTTACTGCTTTTTTATTTTCTACCTGTTACAATCCAAAAAGCCCTGGCTCACTTCGCCTTAATAGGTATTTTCTCTTGATACTTTTTTTACACCTTTTCCAAAATAGAGGTTTTGGTTCAACCTTATCCAAGGGCAATACATCAATGACATTGCTAAAAATATTATTTAGAATCTTTCTAAATAGTTTGTTATAGTAAAACCAAAGTTTTAGATTTGTCCATTATTTATAATTAGTCTAAATAAGAATAACGAATAAAAGTCTTTATAAACTGTTCAGTGTGAAATGATTAGGTTCTTAATATTTTTAACTCTAGGTCTGCATTCGACCTTAATTTGCTTTTCACAAACAGGAAAAATTTCCGGAACTTTAACTTTTGAAGACGGCTCTCCTGTTGCATTTGCCACGGTTTTTATTCCATCCATCAAAAAACATACGCTATCAAGTGAGAAGGGCTGGTATGAGATTGCCAATATCTCTTATGGAAATCACCGCATGGAGATTGCCAGTGTAGAAATCGAAAACAGTTCTTACCCCATTAAAGTGAACAGCTCCGCTGTAGATGGATACTTAGTTCTAAAAAGAGCAGAGGCCAGTGTTCTGAATGAAATAGTGGTGGAAGGTTTGACAGAAAAAAAGGAAATCGAAACAAAAGGTTTTGCAGTAAATGTTATTGACCCAAAAACGGCTGCAGTACAATCTATCCAAACCAATGATTTATTAAATAGGACTGCAGGTGTAAGGGTTCGACAAAATGGGGGCTTGGGTTCATCTGTGGACTACAACCTGAACGGAATGTCAGGTAACTCTGTACGCATTTTCATCGATGGTTTGCCTGTTTCTACTTATGGAGCCTCTTTTAGCTTAAACAGTATACCACCGTCTTTGATTGAACGAATAGAAGTTTATAAGGGTGTTATTCCAGCTCATCTGGCAGACGATGCTCTAGGCGGAGCAATCAATGTAGTGCTAAAGAAAAGTTTGAATAATAATCTTACAGTGTCAGCCTCTTATGGGTCTTTCAATACCTTTCAGACCAATTTTAGTGGGATGTACCGAATGGATCAATCTGGATTCACCGTAAAAATGTCAGGCTTTTACAACACCTCAAATAATGATTATGAGGTATGGGGGAAGTTTGTGAGGAATATACTGCCAAACGGGCGGTACGATTATGTGAGGGCCAAACGGTTTAATGATGCATACAATTCGGTTGGGGGACAATTAGCTGTTGGTTTTACAAATGTAAAGTGGGCTGATCAGTTTTTAGTGAGCTACAATGGTTCTGATGATTACAATGAGATTCAGCATGGTACTTACATGTCTATCCCCTACAAAGGTAGATTTACCGAGTCTCAAGCCCATGTAACTGGTTTAACCTATAGAAAGAGTGACCTATTTACTCCTGGCATGGAGGTCATGTTCAATGGGATGTTTAGCAATAGAAGTCAAGTGGTGAGCGACACTGTAAAGTGGAACTACAATTGGTACGGAGAGCAGAGTTTAGGTCTGAATGGAAATCCAATCTTAAGGCCACAGGGAGCGCAGCAAGGAGCCCCAACCATCAATCATATAGATAGGAATATAGCTACGTTTAGATCGGGAATCAATTACGCCATTAGCGACCACCATAAGGTCATATTCAGTCATGTTTTTTATGATATCGGCCGGACTCAACAGGATGAAATGCGCAGTGCTGTGGAACGTGAATTTATTGGTACACGTGATTTACAAAAGAACATATCCTCGTTGGCTTATGAATTGGAAACCCTTAATTCTCGCTTGAAAGCAAATTTATTCGGTAAATATTACCAGCAGAAAATTGATAGAATGGATCCTATATTGGTGGAGGAAAATGAAGAGTCTGTTCGTGGAGAGGATCGTGCGGCTAGTAAAAGGCATACTTCTGGCTATGGGGCGGCTCTGTCTTTTTCCGCTTTACGTCATTTACTGGTACTTGCTTCCGCAGAGCAGGCAGTCAGAATGCCCTCAGAGAACGAAATATTTGGAAGCCCCGGAGACAATATTGTAGAAAATCTGGGTATTAATCCTGAGGTCAGTAACAATGTCAATCTAGGTTTTCAAGCAGGAGCTTACACTATTGAAGATCACAAGTTTTCGATATCAGGCACTGGGTTTGTTCGTGACACCAGAGACAAAATTGTACAAAGAATCAACCCAAGAATCAACGATGCTGTGCAGACAAATCCTTATGAAAACTTAGGAAAAACAAAATCCATTGGATTTGAAACAGAGGTAAACTATACGTATAAAAAGCTATTGAATGTGATGTTTAACTTGTCCAAATTCAACTCCGTTTACAATACAAAATATGACCCTAATGGTAATGTTTACAGCAATTACAATCAACAGTTGCCCAATGAACCATTTTTCACAATCAATAGTGGTTTACAGTACACCTTCAATGATTTTGTCGCTAAAAACTCAATTTTAAACCTGTCTTACAACTTTGGCTTTGTCGGTCCTTTTTACACAACATGGTTACAGATCGAAGATTTCAGAACGCCACGTCAGTATATTCATGATTTAGGAGTCAGTTATACATTTCCGGATAAAAAAGTTGTGGTAAGTGCTGATGTGAGAAATGTTTTTGACAAACAGGTGTATGACAATTTTGCGGTACAAAAACCAGGAAGAGCTTTTTATCTGAAATTAAATTATAGAATAAACAATTTTTAATACGAAACATTTTTTGATATGAACAGACAATTCTTAAAATATTTAATATACGGTGTAGCAGCAGCTACATTCACACTCACAAGCTGTGGAGAAGACGACCCCATTGATCCAGTAGATCCGGTAGATGCATCACGTTGGGTGACTGTAGCTGGAGCTCTAATGGGAGATAATCCTGGGGATGGAAATGGAGGGACTATGATTTACGCTGTGAGTTATGAGGATGCCATAAATTCAGAAACAACCATCAATTTGTATGATGACGGAGTTCCAGTAAAATCCAACAGAACAGCTCGTTTGCAGGTGTCGGAAGATGGAAATACCATGTTCAACATTGCTTATTCTGGAGAAAATGGAGGTGAATTTTCTAGGTTTGGGGTTCAGGGAGCAGCCAGCTATGTTGAAGAAGATGTAACGGTGAGTATAGCCCAATATGCAGGTACGTCTCCAAGGTGGGGGAAACTCTATGACGGAGATCAGACGGGTATTGCAGTCAATATAGCTAATATCACCGCAAACAATGCTGAGTCGTCAGAAGATCTATTTGAATATTATCGTGGTACAGCTACTGTATTGGCACTGGATCTAAAAAATGTACTTATCTCTGGTTACAAGCAATATGAGATTCCTCTTTCTGTTGAAGAAGAAAAGGCAGGGAATACCATCTTCCGTTTGGATGCTCCGGTTTTAAATAAAGCAGGAGATAAATTGCTCATTGGCACTTGGATGCGTAAGTATAATCCTGAAACAGGAGAAACGGAAAGTGATTATGAAAGACTTGGAACCAAGACAGTAATCGTGGATTATCCATCTTTAGAAAACCCTAAAGTCATCACCTCAACAGTTGCCAATGGGGATTGCTCTGGTTACCGCAGCAATGTCAATTTTCTGACAGAAGATGGTAGCATTTATCAGGTTACACAAAGAGATACAAATGGCTCGCACATCCTTAAGATTACCGCTAGCAATGAATATGATAATTCCTATGTTTTTAGCCTGGATGCTGCCTTAGGTGTTGATGATGTTTATGTTCAGACCTGGAGGTATGTAAGCAATGGCAAAGGTTATATCGTATATCGACATGGTGAATCTGATCAAAGCTATATAGCACTTGTTGACCTCACTAGCAGAACAGCTGAATTGGTTGATGAGATTCCTAATGACGCTGACTTAAGCCTACATCAATATCAAGGGTTTCTTGTTAGCGGAGACAATCTGTTAGTAGCTGTAACGCCAATAGGGAAAGATGGTAACATCTATGTATTGAATAGTCAGACTGGTGAAGTAACCAAAGGAGCAAAGTTGATCAACAAACCAGGTAACCATTACATTGGAGTATTCTAAAACCGAAAAATAAAAAAAGTTTAATTAATAAAATGTCCTTTATGTGCAACAAAGCAATTGTTGCACATAAAGGACTACTACAGGTGTGCACACGAAGGCAAACCTTTCGATTTCGACTGGCTATGTAGTTTAGTTGATACACTTAAAATTGATATATAAAATCTATGGCCTCAACATCAAAATGGAAACGTGTACGAAAATTATTTAATGACATCCACCTGTGGTTGGGTATTGGTGCTGGACTGATCTTGTTTGTGGTATGTCTGACTGGCACGGTTTATACCTTCCATACAGAAATTGATGAGTGGATAAATGGTGAAAAATATCACGTCAAGGCAGCCTCTAACACCAAGCCTATTCCGGTTGAGCAGCTGGCTGAAAAAATAAAGCAACAAGTAGAGGGACAGATTGTATCTGTAAGTATTTCAACTGATAGAGACGCTTACAAGTTTTCTGTAGTAAAGGAAGGAGAACGACGAGGATCTAACTATTTGGTAAACCAATATACAGGTGAAATACTTGGTGATACCAAGAGCAATACTTCAGCATTTTTTATGGTGATGTTTAGGCTTCATCGGTGGTTGATGTTGGACACCAGTATTGGTCGACCGATTGTAGGGTGGAGCACTGTAATATTCATTTTTCTCATTATCACTGGACTAGTTATCTGGATTCCACAGAAAGTAAAATCATGGAAACAAGGGCTTAAGATTAAATGGAGCGCGAATTGGAAGAGGGTCAATCACGATTTACACAATGCGCTAGGGATTTATACAGCTATCTTTCTGCTGATTATGGCACTTACTGGCCTCCAGTGGTCATTCGATTGGTATCGCACCGGCCTACAGAGAGTATTAGGGGTAACTGAGCCAGAAAGAGGCAGAGAGAGACCAGAAAGTAAGCCTGAAGCTAAACAGGAGTTGAATACTCTGATTCAAAAATTGTCCGTGGCGGAACTGATGGCTATTGCTGATAAAGAACTCCCATATAAAGGCACATATAGGGTAGAACTTCCAAGTAATAAAAAGAGTGCTATCAATCTCAATAAGTACCATTCAGGTTTTTTTGCCTCACCAGCATCAGACATAGTTTCTATCAATATTTATACTGGAAAAGTGCAATCCAAGGAGATTTTCTCAGAGAAATCTTTCAATGAAAAGATAGCAAGATCGATCAAAGCATTGCATGTGGGAGATGTTTTTGGTGTTTTTTCCAAAATCATCTATTTCATATCATGTTTGATTGCAACGAGTTTACCAGTTACCGGTACTATGATATGGATTAATAAGCTGAAAAAAAAAGCCAAACGAAAGGAAAAAAAGTGATTCTATATCACCAATTGGACACAAATCAGTATTACAAGCAGTCTTAAGAGTAACATTTCTTTTTTAGCTCATGATTCAATTTATCATTTAGAATTTAACTTCAAATAGGCTTTACCTTATGTGGAAGGAGTCATTCAAAACCTTGAGTGCGGGTAAGATTTTTTTCTAATGGTTGCTGAGGTTTTTAAAATTTGTACTAGTTTTAGGCAAGATCTCAAATAAAGTCTATTCAAAGACCTACAGCTATGGGAAAAAGGGTGGCCGGAAGTATATTCTTTCGGCCTTTTTTTGTCATTTTTTTCTGCAGTGCAAGTGGAAATTAATCAATAAAAATTCTTCTATTTCTTTTTAATCATGAGTTTATGAAAAGTCAATTAGGAATTATAGTAATTTTTTAGACAGATACTTATCGGTTTTATTATATTAGCCTATGTTTTATTAATAAGGAATTATGCAAATAAAAGAATCATCCAAGGAGTACGATGTAATCATTGTAGGATCAGGCGCAGGAGGTGGAATGGCCACAAAGATATTGTCTGAAGCAGGTTTAGATATAGCTGTAGTTGAAGCAGGGCCTCATTTTGATCCAGCTGACCCTGAACAAAGGACACAACTAAAATGGCCATGGGAATCTCCCAGACGGGGCGCAGGAACAGTTCGGCCTTTTGGTGATTTTGATAGTGCGTATGGAGGCTGGGATATAGAAGGAGAACCGTACACCACCAAAGGGGAAACAAAATTTAACTGGTTTAGATCCAGAATGTTGGGAGGTAGAACCAATCACTGGGGACGAATCTCTTTGCGTTTCGGGCCTGATGATTTTAAAAAGAAAAGTATAGATGGAAAGGGCGACAACTGGCCAATAGGTTATGAAGATGTCAAACCCTACTATGACAAAGTAGATAAGCTGATTGGCGTATATGGCAGTAAGGAAAATATCCCCAATGAACCGGATGGATTCTTTTTACCAGCACCAAAGCCAAGGTTGCATGAAATGTACTACATAAAATCTGCGAGAAAGGCTAATATTCCTGTTATCCCATCGAGGTTGTCGATGTTGACCAAACGTATCAACAATGAACGTGGCGTTTGTTTTTATTGCAGCCAGTGTAGTCGTGGATGCTCTGTATATGCAGATTTTTCGGCAGGTACTTGCTTGATTTTCCCGGCTCAAAAATCAGGCGGCAAGATTGATTTGTTTGTGAATGCCATGGTACGTGAAGTCACTACCAACGATGAAGGCAAAGCAACAGGGGTGTCTTATATAAGTAAAGACGACCGAAAAGAATATAAATTAAAAGGTAAGATTGTAGTATTGGCTGCTTCAGCTTGTAGTTCTGCAAGAATTCTGTTGAACTCTAAGAGCAAACAACACCCAAGCGGTCTTGGCAATAGCAGTGGTGTGGTTGGAAAATACCTACATGATTCTACTGGAGCCAGTAGGTCTGCTTTCATTCCTTCTTTGATGGATAGAAAAACCTACAACGAAGATGGTACCGGCGGGATGCACGTATATACTCCTTGGTGGCTAGACAATAAAAAACTTGATTTTGCCAGAGGTTACCATTTGGAAATTTGGGGTGGACTAGGTATGCCTTCTTATGGTTTTGGATTTGGCGTTACCGAATTCAATAAATTCTTCGGTGGTACTGTTGGTGGATATGGCCCAAAACTTCGTGAAGAGGTGAAAAAATACTATGGTTCAGTAGTTGGTATTTCTGGAAGGGGAGAGTGTATTGCACGGGAAGACAATTATTGCGAAATTGATCCTAATGTGGTGGATGAATTTGGGATTCCAGTACTGAGGTTTAACTATACTTGGTCTGATGATGAACGACTGCAAGCCAAACACATGCATGAAACATTCGAAGAATTGTTAGGCGGAATGGGAGGTACACTACTTGGAGACAAACCGGGTAAAGACAGAGAATATGGTCTTAACGCTCCGGGAGAGATTATACATGAGGTAGGTACTACCAGAATGGGAGATGACCCAAAAACTTCTGTGGTCAATAAATACGAACAATTGCATGATGCAAAAAATGTATTTATCGTGGATGGAGGTCCATTTGTGTCTCAGGCAGATAAGAACCCGACTTGGACGATCTTGGCCCTGTCTTGGAGGACATCAGATTATATTTTAGATCAACTTAAGAAAAAGAACATTTAATAAACCCTTAGTTAACATACACATGGATCGAAGAGACTCTTTAAAATCATTGCTGGTAGGATCATTAGCCAGCGGACTCCTTATCAATGGCTGTACACCTGCTGAGGAGGTTGTTTCTACTGTTCCCGAAAAAGGAGGAGAAGAGAAACATTACGGAAGAACACCTAAAGAAAAAGAAAATGACGCACGCCTAATGGCTGATCAGTTCTTTTCTGTGCACGAACTGGCTACTATAGCTGTTCTGTGCGATATCATATTGCCTGCCAACGATGAGTTTGGATCGGCTACAGATGCTGGTGTTCATGAATTCATAGAATTTATGTCTAAGGATATACCGAGACACCAGCTCCCTCTAAGAGGTGGCTTGATGTGGCTTGACAACAGATCGAATAATCAATTTGGATTGGAGTTTAAATCTTGTTCGGATGATCAGCAAAAAAGTCTTCTGGATGAAATTGCTTATCCTGCCAAAGCTGCACCTGAAGTGCAACAAGGAGTAAAATTCTTTTCATTAATGAGAGATTTGACACTTTCAGGCTATTATACCACACAGGAAGGCTTCAAAGACCTTGGGTATAAAGGCAATACTCCCAATGTTTGGGACGGTGTGCCTCAAGATGTGCTTGACAAGCATGGCATGAAATACGAAGACGAATGGCTTACGAAATGCCTTGATCCTGAGACAAGAAACGAAATAGCACAATGGGATGATGATGGGAATTTATTGACTTAAATTCCTATTCTACATTCATAACTTCAACATTCTTCTATGGTAATTGATTTGACCGAGGTGGTAGTTTAAATGACCACTGAGGTGAATCAGGAATGAAATATGAGACATTGGTTTTTTGAACACTTCTAGTGGGTAAGTTGCATCCATTAGTTTGTCGTCAAAAGCTTCTAGGGTTTCTGCTATGGATGATTTCGTGACTTTTATTTGATGGAGTAATTCCTCTCGGGGCACATTTTTCAGCGTAAACTCTTCGTCCCTTTTGCGGATATATCCGGTTTTTCCGATTATTGTTCCTATAAAGTGTTGGAGGTTGCCACATAGATGAAGGCATAAATTCCCTGCTGTATTGTTGATGTCACCACTAAGCTTCCAAAGGTCTGCTTCATTGGCATAACTCTCTATTTCATTGGTCAACCTATTGAGGTCTCGCAGCAATAGATCGTGGACAGATTTTATAGTTTCATTCATCTCGAAATATAATTATGCGGGGGTATTGATGTAGTTTAAAAACTCGCGTTTGGTGTTTTCTTCACTGAATTTTCCACTAAAATGTGCCGTTCCTGTTTTGCTATTTGTATCTCCTACGCCTCTGGATGATACACACATGTGGTTGGCATCTATTACCACTCCTACATTTTCTGTTTTCAATACAGTTTTCAATTCATTGGCTATTTGTACCGTCATGCGCTCTTGAACCTGTGGCCTTTTCGCATAATACTGAACAATCCTGTTGATCTTGGATAGCCCAATTACTTTGCCACTGGAAATATACGCCACATGGGCTTTGCCATATATGGGTACGAAATGATGCTCACAGTGAGAATAAAATGTGATGTCTTTTTCCACCAGCATTTCGCCATATCCAAACTTATTGTCAAACAATCTTGCATGTGGTTTGTTTTTCGGATCTAGCCCGCTAAATACCTCCTTCACATACATTTTGGCTACCCGCATGGGTGTGCCCTTTAGACTGTCGTCTGTCAGGTCAAGTCCAAGTACCAGCATGATCTCTTTGAAATGTTTGGCTATCAATTCTATTTTTAGCTCGTTGTTCATCTCAAACGCATCCTCTCTCAGTGGCGTATTGAATGAGGATACTAGGTGGTCATCACCAAAGTCTTCAACTCCCATGTCGTGATCAAGCGGGGTATTCAACAAAGTTTCTTTTTGTTTCATATAATTGTATTTTGAGGTCATACCTGATGTCGATTTGATCTCTGAGAATTCCGTAAATTACTATAACTATATTTTCAGCGGTAGGGTTCAGGTTTTTGAATGCTTTCACATCTAGGTTGAGGTTCTTATGGTCAAACCTCTCGATGATGTGTTCATTGATGATGTCGCTGAGAATCTTCATGTCATAGACATAACCCGTTTCTGCATCTACTTCCCCCGTTAGTCGAACTAACA
>CAXBNB010000002.1:0-36977 GCA_963976505.1 uncultured Reichenbachiellaceae bacterium | reverse complement strand
GTATGATTCTTTTGATATTCATTATCTAATAGTTGTTACTACTTCAGGGTATTTAATATGGTCTATAGTATAGTTGTCGAACTCAAGGTGTTTTCCATTAGTATTGGCTACAAGGTTTTCAAAAACCTCCTTTTCGATTTCAGGACTTTTCGGGGAAACTACGCTGTATTCGTATCCTGAAAATACCACACGAGTCAGGCTAATAAATTCTGATCGTACGATATTTTTATAATAGTCACTACCAACTTCTAATTCTAAATCTGCCAATTCTTCGGCTATGGGGCGAAGTGTAACCGAAACCGTTATATCAATATGTAATTCATCTTTAGTAAGTATGGAAATGTTTTCACTAAAGGTTTGCCATTGCATATTGTAATCCCGAACACCATTCCATGGCCAGTTCCATACAACCCCATCCTGGTAAACTTTTTCTGTTTGCAAACCTTTTCCGTAAGGTTTCCATTTCATCGCATGGTAACCTGGTTTTACTACTGAGCAGCTAACTGCCAAGAAGGCAATTACGGCTACAATTAAAAAATTTTTCATCGTTTTCATCGTTTTGATTTTTGTTTTTAGATATAGATCAAAACGCAGACTACTAACTTGGTTTTATTGTATTTTGAATTTGATTTATGATATTTGACTGGACATGATTAGGTACAATAGAATTAGAGTAGAAATTTTCCAGAAATCAAACATTTGAATATCTCCTTGATCTTTTGGGAAGACGGTGCCTTATATGCTGGTTTTAAAAGAATATTTATTTTGCCTTGTGAATATTGATGTTGCTTCTGTTTTATTTCAGAACCAATTTATTTTTATTCACTTCGCCGTTTTTGTTGAATTCTGGTTTGCATATTGTTAATGTTGGACAACCCAAATACAACTAGCACAAAACTTTGACCTATTTCTATCATCACCAGTATCTTTGCTTGGGTTGTTACCGGCACCACATCGCCATAACCAATAGAGGCAAATGTGACAATGCTGAAATAGAAGTATTCAAATAGTTTTTCCGAATAGCTTAGATTAGTTGTTGTAACAGGGTGGCTAAAGGCCCTCGGATCAAATTCTGATAGACAAGCGAAATCCGTAGCAAATGAAAACGTGATTAAAAAAACGAGAAGTCCGAATGTCCAAAGCAATTGCCTGAAAGAATGACAACAATCGATTGATCTGTTTATTTGGGTGAACGTAAAAAACGTAAAATATATGGCCTTAAGCAACGCAAATAAAACTACTATATATGGAACCCATAGCAAGGTATGATCAATGTACTGCATGAGGTAGATATAGGAAAAGACTATCGCTACCACTAAGAAGATAGTTGACTTGACTTTTTGTAGCAGAACTTTTAAGAAATTTTCATTTTTCATTTCACTCATTACTGAATGTTTTTAAGCAAATTTAACAGCCTTTCGGGATGAAAAATGTAACATCACCGCTCCTAGGATTGCTGCAAGTGCCGAGGTGAATAAAATACTTATTTTGGCAATAAAAGTGTGCTCTTCGTTTATAAATGCCAATTCGGTTATAAACAGGGACATGGTAAATCCTATGCCTGCTATAAGTGATATAGCTGCCACATGAAGCCAGTTGACATTTTGTGGTAACTCTGCAATTTTTAATTTAACCATCAACCAGCATGTTCCAAAAACTCCTATGAACTTTCCAGCAATCAAGCCAAATGCTATGCCTAAACTTATAGAGTTGGTCAATATTTCAACCATGTCACCATGAATGTGTATACCGGTATTGACTAGGGCAAAAAGAGGTAGGATAAAAAAACCTACGATGGGTGAAAGGCGCTGTTCAATTTTTTGTAGTGGGGTTTCGGCATCATCTGATTTTTGTTTT
This sequence comes from uncultured Reichenbachiellaceae bacterium, assembly GCA_963976505.1. Lineage (GTDB taxonomy): Bacteria > Bacteroidota > Bacteroidia > Cytophagales > Cyclobacteriaceae > CAXBNB01. Next base: position 35,120 of record CAXBNB010000002.1, on the reverse strand, counting down.
ATTTCTTCGAGTATATTAAGTTGCTCCTCTGAAATGAAGTCACCTTTGACATGTTGTGATCCTATAAATTTTATATGAAGTTTTTGAAGTTTTTTCAAGTAATCACCTTCCTTTATTTTAACCTTTCCGGGAATTGCAAAAGCGGTAAGAATACCCGCAATTGTCGGGTGAACTCCAGAGAAGAAAAAAGCTAACCATACACCTCCAATACCTACAATGGCATAAAACCATGCCTTTCTCAGTCCCAAGTGATTTCCGGCAAGCAATACTAGAAAAAACATAAAACCATGTAAAAGATCCATCAGCGATATGCCTGATGTATAAAATATAGCAATGACCAGAACAGCACCCAAGTCGTCCACAGTGGCAAGTGCCACCAGAAACACTTTGAGGCTGATTGGGATTCGTTTACCGAATATGGAGAGTATACCCAGTGCAAAAGCTATATCTGTGGCCATTGGGATTCCCCACCCTTGAATGGACGCGGCGTTTATGTTGAAGGCTACATATATGATGGCCGGAACAAGCATACCACCGAAAGCAGCTCCGATGGGCATAATGGCCTTTCTGAACGAGGAAAGTTTACCTCCAATAAGTTCCTTTTTTAGCTCCAACCCTACTTGCAAGAAAAAAATCGCCATTAATCCATCGTTGACCCATATTAAAAAAGGTTCTGAAATGGAAAAACTCCCAATGCCAATTGATATTTCTGTGTTTATGAAGCTCTTGTAATAGGCGTTAAATGGTGAGTTGGACCACGCCATAGCTACCAAAACTGAGAGAAAAATGGCTATTCCTGAATTGGATTGGTTTTTAAATACAGCTTGTATTGTCTGCCACAGTTTTAGCTTCATAGCCGATGTTCATTTGAAGGAATCAAAGTCATCTATATACGATTCAGAACAATTAATAACTTTCCCCTAATCTCCGTGGCAATTTTCCCCAATTCTTCATTATTAACAGCCTGCATTGATTTGATGGGATCCACAACAGATACTTCTATATTATCTTTTTCTGCCTGCTGAATGATCACATTACACGGTAGCATTGTGCCTATTTTGTTTTCCGCTTTCAATGCCTGATAAGCAAAGGCAGGATTACAGGCCCCCAGAACTTTATAGGGGCTGAAATCAACATTTAGTTTTTTCTTTAGTGTTTGACTGACATCTATTTCTGTCAGGATACCAAACCCTTCATTTTGGAGCTCAGTTGTCACTCTTTGAATAGCCTGATCAAATGAAGTACCCTTAAGAATTTTACTATGGTAGTAGTCCATAATTACAATTTAATTCAATGATCTTCACTAATTCGATTTAATACGGTCTGTCTTACATGAACTCTTAGTTTCTTTTCCCAAAAAACGTTCAGTCCCAAATCCTTGGGTTCTAAATCAAAACTGAGTCCAAGTTGGCAGACAAATTCTTTTCCTTCATTTACATGTTCAAGATGACCCTCTCCATGAATGTTTAGATCTTTACCCTGATGATTCAAGATTGCCCTGAAATCAAAATGCATGGGTGGATGAGCTTCGGTATTGATAAATTCAATTCCAAGCTCTCCCTTGAGGGTAATGTACCTCTCCTTTCCATTCATAAGTTTATTGTCAAGGGAATCTACACCCGTATGCAAAGAATTAACAGGAAGTTTCATTTCAAATAAAGCCCTTTCATAATTAAGCGTTACTTCAAGTCTTTTACTATGAGCAGTGACAACTTGTTTATCAACTTCACCAGCTACCGAAAGAATTCCTTTCATTGTACCATAAGAATGCTGGGCTAAAATGGATTGACTTGATGAACAACAAATTACGAAGAATATAATTGACTTGGAGAATAATATAGGTTTTGCATGACAAATTAAATTCATAAAATGTTTTTTATGCCAATCAAAACAATGGCTATGGTTATTAAAACTGCAATCAGCATAAATTCCAGACCAAAAATTATAAGAATATATGGATTGTTACCACTCAACCAATTTGTATTTGCATCTTCTGGAGCAATGATTTTTGCTTCTTCGGTATCCTGTGTTGCATTCTCTGAGGTGATGACAGTTTCATTACTTTGATCATCGTAAGATTCAATATGAGCTAACATAGCCCTTATTTCCTCATCGTCAAAAGGTTGATCGGGCATTGGAATCATGCTGAATTGTTGAAAAACGGCTACAGCCCTTTCATCACCAGCGGTCACCAGCGCCTGTGATGATCGGATAAATTTTAACAGCCATTCTTCTTCATACTTATCGTTGACGCCTATTAAATCAGGTCCAACTAATTGTCCAGATCCAATGGTATGGCACGCAGTGCAATTTTGGGTGAAGAGCATTTTACCATCAATTTGCCCATAACTGGAAGGAGCCAAAATAATATTTACACATACTGTTAATAGAAGTAAATTCAGGTACTTTTTCACTTACTAAATGATTAAGAGTCTTAAATTAATTGGCTGACTGTAGAAACTCAATTACTTTTTTTGTTTCCTGTGCTGTAATATTCCCCCTCAATCGCATATGAAGACCTGTGGTTTGCCAATCCACATCGTTGTAAGAAACTGGTGAAGGTGTGGAATGACATCTCATGCAGTTTTCCCCCCAAATTTGTGCTCCACCTTTTCCAGATGTTATTTCTTTTGCAGACTTGCACGCCGTGTATAGTGATGTGATAATCAAAAAAACTGCTACAGTCATTACTATGGATAATAAATTTCTAATTTTCATGTTTTTGGTGTTTTTGGTGTTTTGATTTTTACATTAAAATCCAAGTGCCCAGTGTAGAAAGAATCCATTGGTAGTGACTTCACCTCCTGCGGCATCATGTCCTCCTTTGGTATTTGTCACCTGATAACTCATCTTTAGCAACGCTCTCCAGCTCAGCCAATAATTGATGCCAAAAGTAGTTTGTGTGGACTCTTCTGCCCATTCGGATTCTTCGGGCGTGTTTAGTGTTGAGTATCTTCCCACGAATTCCAAATTCTTAATAAACTCGCTTCCTGCCATGGTAGGCCTGTAGCTTAACTGGGTATAAAAAGCATTGCTTTTGTTTTCAAAAGTATAGGCTTCCGGATCAGTTTCACCTTCTTCAAGTTCAAAATAAGTAGCATCATCTACCTTGGAATAGTTATACTGACCTTTTACATCCACTATTCCTTTGATCCCTGATAAAAGCTTGACATAGTTGAAATCAACTGCATATAAAGAAGCACCTACATTTTCATACAGGGGACTCTCCTTGTTGCCCACTGTTCCTGAATAGAAAGACCCGGCCAGCTCAAATGATGAATTTGTAAATGGAAATACTGAAAACCTACCGCCTATGGCTTTCCCATTGTTATTGTCTTCAAAATTGTTAAATCTCAACATACCGGCTTCTTCAGGTTCTATACTGCCATCTTTAAGTGTGGGCCCGTTGGTTGTATACAAGGAATATCCTACCTTGATGCCATTTATTGGGAAGACCCCCCTCAATTCGGCACCAATACCGGAAGCTGGCGCAATGCCATCGTGTCCAAAGCCAAGTGGTGTATTGGACAGCCTGTTTATCCATGCGGGGTGGTACTTTTCAATAAATGAGCCAAATGGCAGTAGAAACTTGCCCATACGGATGGTCGTATAATCGTTGACTACATAAGATACATTTGCATACTCAAACCCTATTTCCAGATCGCTCCCTTCAAATGCGAACTCAAGTTCCGCTTCAAATAGCAATTTATCGTTATGCGTAAAAATGAACAATGGATTAAATACACTGCCCACAAATGTGGATTCTTTTTCCCCATCGGATTCCTTGTATTCAAAGCCAGAATGTCCATAGCCCCGAACCATAAATTGTGTACTACTTGGTTTAAATTCCTGGGACTTTGCCTGATAATTGTTCCCGAAAATTAAAATTGCTGCTGTAAATAGTAAAAGTCTCATAATATAGGATTTATTTGTAAACTTGATCAAAAGGCCAGTAATGTTTGTCTTCTCAACCTTTTGAGTATTTATGAAAAACAAATACCGGAATTATTCATTTATTTTAAAATTTATTTACCTAACTGCCTTATATAATTTACCAATTGCCACCGTTCATCTTCACTAAGAGAAGCTTTGTAAGCAGCCATTGGTGCTCTTCCTTCAGTTAGTTTCCAATAAATGGCACCATCGGTCTGTTGCTGCACATCTGTGGTGGTTAGGTTGGTTGGCTTTGGTTTAAGTGCCATACCTGCTACGCCATCCCCTTTTCCTTTATTGCCATGACATATCACACACATTTTGGTATAGAGTTTTTTCCCATCAACGGTAGCTATAGAATTGTCGGTTAAAGGATTTTTGATGTTATCAGCTTCTTTTGGTGCCTCCCATTTAGTAGGCTGCTGAAAACCATTGAATGAAGAAGTGGAAACAAATATCAGAAGGGTAATGAGTAAAGTTGTAGCCAGTTTCGTTCGTTTTAAACGCGTGTGTGTATTCATATCAAATTTGTTTTTTTAAAAATTATTCAAAATTAAGATCGCATCCCATGAATTATTTTTGAAATAATGTTTTTAATTTATGAAATTATGACGTTCCGTTTATCCCAACATTTTGCCAGTCCTAAAGTAGGACTTGTACCACATCGTGACGGACATCACTTTTTTGATAGTGTAAAATTAGAAATGTAAATCAAGGCAAATCATGATAATGATCACTAGTGCCCATGATTTAGGTTAAGAGGATTGTTGATGTCAATCAATGGATGTTATGAGTTTTATCATTGATTATGTCGATGCGATTGCAGTAGTCTGTTTGAGCATAGTCACTATTTTGTGCTATTCTCAACAGCAAAAGCCACAGAACTATTAGCCCATTTTATTGAAACTGTACCTTTGGTATCGCTTGTCGATACTACCTCGAAAGAGAGTGCTTCCACCAAGGGATCGAGTGTTTTTACTTCTGTGGCCACTCTTACGACATCAAATTGTTGATCATAATGGTCAGCAAGGTGCATGTCCCATAGTTCATTGATTATTATGGTCCATTCTGTTTGACCCGGAATCGTAAACAATCCGTATTTCCCTTTGGTAATTTTCTTTCCCCCTATAATCACATCTTTGTCAAAGTTGATGTTCGTTGCTTTATGCGCACCTGTAACCCAGACTTCACCAAATGCTACCAATCCCCCAAAGATTTGTCTGCCCCGTACACTGGGAGAGCTATAGTCAATGTGGATATGGTTATTCCCTACCATAGCCATAGCAGCAGTTCTCGGACTTTTTGATTTCTTTTTTTCAGGTTCTGAAGGTTGATGGGATTCATGGTTTACATGGAGTTCGGTAGCTGTTTCCTCTTGATTTTGCTTTGTGCTTTGGCACGAAAAAAATACAATAGTGACGAATATAATTGCTAGTCTGTTCATAGGTTTTTGTTTTAACTAAATATAGTTCATTTTTCTTTATTCCCTTGACGATAGCCAGGGAATCTTATTGTTATTTTGATATGCCCACTTTCTGATACATACTGAGTCACCTTGCGTCGTTTTGTACCAGGTTGATTTAATTCAAACAGGATTACTTTTTTTAATAATCATTGATTGGGTTTATTCAAGTTATGAATTTACAATATGTGGCTAAATATAAATTGTGATGGTCATCAGTGATACCAAATATTTTGAATATTTGACAATTCAACTCAAAGCATCCAGGTCCCTGATTAGCATTCTCCTTTTATCATAACTGATAAGTTTCTTAGCACGTAGCTCATTTAAGACCGTTGTTACCCCCTGCCTTGAGATTCCAGTAAGATGTCCTATGTCCTTATGTGAATAATGGCCTCTTATTATTGTTTCAAAACCAACCTTTTGGCCTTTTTCAAAAGCCAGTTCTTTTAGAAAATGAATCAATCTTGTACGTACATTATCATACATTAAAGAATCTAAAGATCCTTCTACCTTTCTTAATTTCTCACCTAAATATTCAATGATTGCAAAGCTAAGAACCTCATCGCCCCTCATCATCTTTTGTATCTGAGCTAGGGGGATGATACAAATTTTGGTATTTGTATCAAGAGCCCTTGCATTGACTGTTCGATTTTGCTCACCAGTTAACACCATTTCCCCAAAAAGTTCTTTCTCAGCTAAAATGGCTTTGGCTATTTCCTTTTTATTAGGTCTATATCTGGAAACTTTCACTTTGCCAGCAAGTATCAGGTATAAGTCATTAGAAACATCTCCATATAAAAATATATCCTGGCCTTTTTTGAAAGTTTTAATTTTGTAATTCGTTGAAGAAATAGAGTTGTCAATAGGGTATAATAAACTAAAAAGCCTCTGCTTATTGGTATATAATTCCTCATGCGTTCCAGTCATTATTCCTATTTCTTTTTTAGAATTTTATTGTAATCGTTAAAGAGATAGCAAAGTAATACGCAAGTATTACTTTGCTAGTTTGTCATAAAAACGCAGAATTGACTGACATCTGGGTCAACCTTCTTTATTTCCCTGATAATAACTGAAGGTACCGATTACCGTATTTATGTGTCCACTTTCCAATACCTTTATAAATCCAGCTTGTACCATATAGTCAGGCAGTAAACCTTCTACATTATCTGTTGTAGTTTCGAATCCATCCAAAAGCTGAACAGTATAGAAAGTAGTTCTCATAAGTTTTGATTTAGCCTTACCCCAATCTGCTATTATTAGTTCTCCACCCGGCTTAAGCACACGATTGATTTCATTGAGGCAGTACGACTTTGTTGCTGGATCCAATTGATGAAATACAAGACAACTATATACTTTGTCAAAACTCTTATCTTGATAAGGGAACGTTTCTCCATCGTACAAGTCAAGATCCAGGGTTATGTTATTCTTTCGAAGTTTTTGAAGAGCGAGTCTTCTTACTTTTTCATCTATATCCAACCCAATAAACTGTGTTCCAGGACTAGATTTATGAGCTATCAAAAGATTGGAACCTGTGCCATAACCAAATTCTAATATTACCTGATCTGTTTTTGGCTTTAGTTGATTAATAAGCTCACTTCTGAATCTTTTTTCAGGCATGGTTACTTTGATCATTAAATCGTAAAGCCATGTTAACCATTCATAACCCAGAGCGGGGATAAACTTTTTAGAAGATGCCATACTACTGTCTTTTATTGCTCGGTAAATCAAGCGTATTCATATATTGTATTATTGGCTATTCGTCTTCTAACAAAACAACTTCAAAGGATTTGATCTGAAGTTTACCAGTTCCTTCTAACATTAGACCTACATAACCGCTTTCTATCTGATCTCCATGCCCGTGGGTAATATTTTTGTCATCAATGAACCCTTTGTAATGGGAGCCTGCCGCCGTGACTTTTAGTGTAATCCACTCGCTGGATTGACTAAATATACTTTCGTTAAAGATCTTTTCCTCTCCGTTTACTACTCTTCCAAGTTTCATTTGATTTTCATTGATGGCTACAAATTCATAGTTAGACTGGTCTTTTGCATGATGCAGGATTTTCAAAGTTCCTGTAAAATCTGTTCTCTTGATTGCTGCCGTTGCACCAATATTTCCATATTGACTGTGAAAAACAAAAGATGCAGCTGTGCCATCGGCGGTCAATTGTAGAATGTTTGCTCCGCCATCCCCTTGTGTTATTTTCGGGCTTATGTTCTCTGAGGATCCAGCAATGAAATGAAAATCAGACAGGATATCGTCACCAGTATTTGGGACCCAGGCCCAGGAATTAGTGCCTGTGGCACTGGCTTGTGCATCGCCATGGTTATGACTGGCGCTTTCTTCGTGATTGCCTCCTTCTTTCTTCATGCCCGAATGGTCATGGTCTTTGTCGTCCGACTTTTCGACCTGTTCTTGCGATTCATCATGTCCTTCTTTTTTGCCTTGCGAACAGGAAGAGAAAAATATCGCTCCCGCCAGAGAAAAAAACACATAATATAATAATGATAGCTTTTTCATAATTTTATAATTGGTTATTTTGAAAGTTTATTTTTTTGTTCCCACACCATATTTATAGACCAACTTTCCACCTAAGTCAGCAGTTTTGGCCACTAAACCCATACCTATAGTTCCAAACACAAAAAGTGCTATGGCAAGGACTCTTTTTTTGTCCCAATGTTTTTTGAAAAGAAAAAGGCGAAGGGCTGCATAAGCCATGAAATAATAAAATGTATAATGTCCCCAATCAGAATGATTGCCCGCTGTTAATTCGCCTTGCATGGGTACTGAGACTATGTCTATAGCTTGTTCTCCTGTTAGATAGGCTGCCAAACTGCCCACTGCGCCCAAACTAAATAGAGTGACCACCATATTCCTCAACCAGTCTTTGGGCAAAAACAAGGATATTAAATCGAATAAGACCGCAACTGTCCACAATACAATAGGGAAGTGAATGATCACAGGATGTATATTTGACATCCAATCTGGTAGAAAAGAGTCCATAATAGTTGTTTATATTATAGTGCTTTTATTGTTGATTTTCTGAAATAGAATTATTGATTACAGATCAAATGTTCATGTCTGGTGATATACACCAAACAATCTTGTTTTCATTTTGGTAACAGTGATGAAAGATACTCGCCAAAAAAAGTTAGAGGTTACAAAATTTCACTTATATAGTACGAAATTGTGCACACACAAAAACCTACGCTACATTGCTTTCAACCAGAAGGCCTTTAACACCATTTCCGGTATCTATGGAAAAAACAACCGATTTCCCTTTTTTACTAGTGGCTTCTTTGAATCGATACACTTCAGTGATATTTAAACTTTCAAAAGGAAAGGGTTTGTTGAGTTCATTACACAAAAACACATTTTCGTCTCTGCTAAAATCATATTTGAAACCCTGATCTTTCAAATCATTCAGTGCTTCAGAAATTGAGCTGTATTTGTGTAGGAACTGTTTTATTTCAACCTTGAAATCGGATACGGAAATGCCAGTTACTTTTTTAAATTGACTGGAGAGGTAGTGTACGCTACTATACCCCAGTTTTACAGAAATTTCACTAAGATTAAACTCGTCATACTTTAAGAGTTCCTTTACTCTCTCAATTCGTTTTTCTATATAAAAACTTTCAATGGTCTGGGACTCTTTTTTTGAAAACAGTTTGCTGAGCAAATTATAATTTTTCCCTATTTCCTTGCTCAAGAATTCGGAGAGGGTAATCTGTTCCTGAGTGGATTCGATTTTTTTAATGAAATTCCGAATGTTTACCTTTATTTGCTCAGCAATCACTTCTTCTTTATTCTCTATTAATTCTAAGCCAAATTCTCTCAGTTTGTTACCAATTTGTTCTATTGATAGATCGTTGGAATAGGTAATGGTCACATGACCAAGTTCTATATTCAATACTGTTGCCCCTAAATCTGTAAGTTCTTTTTCAACTACCAGAATGCATCTAGGGCAAACCATGTCTTTTATATTTAGATTTAATGCTTTCATGATTTTTGGTTTTGTTTATTCACTTTTTATGACCCTAAATCAGTATTTAGGATATTGGAGATATAATGACTCTATTATGAATCATTGCGAGGGACAAGAAATACCTGAGATAAAGCCGCAATTCGCCCTGTCACCCAATAGATATTGGTATTCCCTGCTAAAAGTGAATTAATTAAGAAAGGACTGAAAGAGTATTCGAACGTCAATTCCGCTGAGCGGGGGTGGTAAATTATAGTACAGTAAGATACCCTTTCGAATCCGAGTTGTGGCATTTATTATAAACTCCGGAAGGCTAAGTATATAGATGGTGCTAAATTTGGCATTGACAACAGGAACTTGTGTGTTCTGATTTATTAATGAGCTGTATATAGCATTTGTCAATTCTTTACAACAGTCATCAGTTGACTGACTATCATGACTGTGATGATCACCATGCGTTGTATTTCCATTCTCTTGGTGATCAATACCTGTTGCATTCTCATGATGGTGATTATGATCCTCATGTCCATCCGAATGTTTCTGGACAGCAACAGTTTCAATTCCTTGGTAACCTCTTATTGAAACAATATCAAAGCCACATAAAAAATTGCAAAGGAATAAGCCTGAGAAAGCAACCAGTAAAACCGCTATTACCTGAGTTTTGTATCTATGTAGATGAGTGGTCATGATGTCATTGTACTTATTGATTTGTGCAATACAAATTAACTAAAATCAAGGGTTGTAAAAGTTGACATTGATCAACCTTTCGTATGATATACATCACAGATCAATATAGTTGGTCTCATCTTTCTATTAGTGGTTTTTTCAATTGTTGAAGATGAAATGAAAAACAGAATGCAGCAGGAACTTCTTACAACATGCTTTCTTTATCAAAAGTTGCTTTTAAGCCTTGATTAAACGCCATTGGCAGACCTGGCCGTAAACCTACTGGCCTTTTTGCTACAACATACATCTGGTCTGTTAAGTTGGTAGTGTTGGCAAAAAGACGGATGTTTTATGCAGAGTAAAACTTGCACAGGCATCCAATACGAAATATGAATCAGTCTTTTCATTGGTGGATATCTCGCCTTGTTGGGGGACGGTAAGCATTTCGTCCATACAACTTCGGCTTAGGTTGATGTTTTCGCCACTGTAAAATTTCTTGAACCCGTAAGAATTGTATTGGAATGTTTCATCCATGTAAGCAAAATTATTAAGGGAATTTCCGACAAACCCATAAGGATTTTAGCTCCCAAAACTACTTCCTAACAAATTAATTCTCCCAGAGAACTCATTAGGGGTTTGAGTTGAGATTAGGTTGATTGCTCTTCCTGTGGTATAAGGACCATATTTTATCTGACTGCTGCCTTTTAAAATTTCAATAGCCTGTATCCGTCCGATAGTAGGAAATAATAAGCGGCTGGTACGGCATAAGGGGCAGGGGCCATCAACACGCCATCTTCCATCACGGTTATTTTGGAACTACGCTCTACACCAGTACCTCTTAACCCTATATTAGGGCGAAGGCCAAAGCCATCTTCCTCCTGCATATTAATACCTGGTACTGCCCGAAGGGTGCGGTTGATATCTGTATAACTGAATTTCTGAATTTCCTTTGGCGATATATAAAAAACCGACCCGGGAATGTCGTTGATACCAGTATCGCCCCCAGTCATGATAACTATTTCGGAAAGGGTTGAAATGGTCTCAACCATTGTAAAATCTGCTCTTAAGGTTTGCCCTGCCCCAATACTTATTTCCTTTCTGATGGTGAAGTGGCCGATATTCGAAACAACCAATGTATACTTTCCCGAAGGCACATTTTTTATCGAATAGTTACCGTTACCGTTAGAGGCGGTACCCAGATTCGTTTTATCCAAATACACCGAAACTCCTGACAAAACAGTTGTACCGTCAGTTTGTTTTATGTTTCCTTCAATGGTTGCATTCTGGGCGAAAACACCCATGCTGCACATAATGGTAATTGCAATTGTAACCAGAGTTTTTTTCAATTCTGTATATTTTAATCGACTACTTCTATTTGGAATCATTCTAAATAAGCTACAAAGCAAATCATTATTTAGAATGATTCCAAATAATAATGTTTCTTTTCTGTATTATCATTCAAAAGTGTCAATAAAAATAGAATGTGCGGGGCTATGCTTGAATTGCAACCGAAGTACTAAAAGGTTAAAATTCATGGTCGATCCTTTCTGTACATGAGTACTCTGTTGTTCTAATACTGATCGTTTCAAAACTGTTGATAAACTTAGATGCAGGTTGAATAGATCAGTGATGTTTTAAATTAACGGCTATTTCGACTTATAAATTTGCGGTAGTTATTTTCTGAATCAAAATACCAAACAGCATCACTTCCTTTTGATTTTAACACTATAAAAGCTTTCGCTTTATCAACTTCACTTCCATCAAAAGGATCAATTGCAAAACGTGTTTCCCTAAGATTTTGCAATTTACCCACACACATCTCACAACACCCATAGTATATTTGGTCTTCTACCGGAACAGGTATCTGTTCTTTCCCCATGTAGGCATCATTTACCATACATACCATTTCGGTTTGTATTTGACCCTTCCTATCCATATCAACTGAATTGGGCATGATTTCCAAAAAATTATAAATACCAATGCTTATAACAAAAATTCCCAAGCAGGATAATACTACAATTGATTTTTTGTCCATGATTTGTTTTTTAAAATAGTATAAGAATAGCTGGTGCTTGATTATATTAAAATCTACCCTTAATAAACAGTTTTGTGTAATAACCAGAATAGTTAGCTCTTTCTATCATATTTACAACAATCAGGAATTTTATCATAAGCCTCTTTCGTTGCTTTTGTTGTATCAGTATCAAAACCAGCTTTGGATACTTGTTCCTTAATGCCTTTAGGTGTTATTTCGATTGGATCATAGACAACAGTGAGCATATTTCTTCTTAAATTAAACTCTACAGATTCTACTCCTGGTAGTTTGCTAACTACCTTTTCAATGGATTTTCTACAATCTTTACAATCGCCACTATATACTTTGAACGATATATGGGCATGATGTAACCTACTCTCATCAATCTTTAAGCCTAATGCTGAATAAGAGTATTCAGGTGCTGTAAATATTAGGCTTAGCAATATTGTCATTATTTTCATCTTCATCTTTTTAAATCAAATGGTACCTGCAGGGAGCGGCAAATCGCATCTACTATTTGTTTTACCAATTTCCCTGCAGGATTTTTTACCTAACATCAATTCAAAGTTTCCTTTGTTGAACCACATGTAAGCATCATCTTTCCAAGATATGGATTGCGGATTTCTTCACTATTACTCAACCAATAGCCACCTTTATTATTCAAAGCCATAGGACAGTGTTGATAATATGCGGTATTTCCAGCCAAACCGAAAGCTTTTATACTCTTATAAAGTGCTCCATTAAAAGAAGCAAACGATTCTTTCTGAACTTCAGAAACCGAAGTTTTTGAGATATCGTCTAGAGACGTATTCATCTCTTTCAGGTACATCATCCAATCCATGTGCGCCTCTGGAGTTTTAAGTAAACCCATGTCAACTTTACCCATCAATGTTTTTACTTGTACAGCCCTTTCTTTTACCTTGGCTGGCCCGTCAGAGATAAAACTTTCGTTAAGCAGCATTGATTCTTTAAATACTGAATTCAACTGGTTTTGGAAATCTCCGGATACCTGATAACTGGTGATACCCCCCTCATTCATTTTCATTCCATCATGGTTGGCATGATCCTTTTTTGAGTGCTTTTGTTTATCATGCTTCATATTCCCATGATCATGCTGTGCAAATGCCCCTGTATTTATCAGCAGGCAAAAAACGATTATCAATTGCTTCTTCATTTTTATATATTTGTTTTGGTTTAAAATTCAATTTTCATCACTAATTCTTTTTTTAAATTTTTAAAAATTATCCTTCCCCATTCTTTGAATCGTCATGTGATAATTTTTTCAATAATGTCATGATATCTTGCTCCAAACTCAGTTACGCACCATATTCGAAATTCTATCACCTCATTACTGGTAATTAGATTTTTTGCTTTTAGCAATTCCTTCTCAAACAGGGTTTCATTGAAACTCACTTTTAGAAGGATTAACTTGCTGTATTCAAGTATTGTCATCGGTCTGCTTTCTCTTTTTAATAATAATAATTATCTATTGCCAAGGGTACTGTCTTCTGGCAACCGTCGAGTCCACCCAAACAGCAGCCGCTGTTTGGGATTATTATTGGTAACATTTAATTAATAATAGATTCATGATCTGATTGCAGTTTATGCATTATCTCGTGATCTTCATCATGATGACCATCGTCTCGACTATGACCAATCAACGAATTTGATGACATATGCATACCATTGGCATGATGATGATCATCGTGGGCATTGTCGTGAGAATAATTATTGTGATGTTCCTCAAACAGGTTTTCAAAGTGATAGTAAAGGGAATCGTGTAATTTAATTCCAGCCGAATCACTAAGCTCTACAGAAGCCTTTAATGCTTCATTTTCCTCGAAGGCATTGTTATATGACTCCCTTATGCCATCGAGTGCGAATTGGTCGCTTTCGCTTAATTCACTCATCATTTCGTCATTACAGGCGAAAAATCCTATAAGTAGTATTAAGCTCGTCATTAATATTATTTTGTTTTTTTTCATGACTGATAAAATTTGAGTTGAACGAATATGTATTTAATAATGTCTACTGTTTCAATATAATATCCAAGGGCACCGTCAAGTATCAAACTGACCAATCGGAATAGAAGATGACCCTTGGTATCATTTCATAGTTTTTATTTATAGGTTCAGTAAATCCATAAAGACAATTGCCAAAACCAGAAGGATAGCTATGATCCAAAGAATTTTCACCAACTTGTTTCCCCATCTCGAAGGTTTTGGGTCGCTATCCAATTTGCAGCAGTCTTTCATTTCTCCATTATTTTATTACTTCTTTATTTTCACCACAAGTCAACATTGCCTCTCCGTAATAAGGGTTTTTGATCTCTTTTACCGCACTGAGCCAATAAGCACCTGCACCATTGCGGGCCATCGGACAAAATTGATAATAGACCGTTTCGTTGACTACACCAAACATCTTGATGGCACTGTAGAGTGCATCGTTAAAATCTGCAAAGGCCAGACGCTGCTTTTCTATATCACTGCCGGACTCGATATTACCCAGTGTTGTTTTTAGTGTTTTTAGACTGTTCATCCACTGGTCGTGCATGTCTCCTTTTACCAGGCTCATGTCTACTTTGTCCAGCGCAGATTTTACACTAATGGCCTGCTTCTTCGCTGCGGCAGCATCTGTTGCCAAAAATGCTTGCTGTAGGTCAAGGTGAACCTTGTACACATTGGTCAGCTGTTTTTTGAAGTTTTCATCAATAGACATGTCCATTTTCATTGTGTTTTCTGATGAGCTCTCATCATGGCCCTCATGTTCACTCCCGGAAGCCGGTTTCTTTTCTTCGCTCGAACCCCCATGGTTGTGGCCCATCGATACTTTGCCTCCTTCTGGGTTCATCATGCTTTTTTCCCCTTTGAGCTGAGCGGCAGCATCAATCTTGAATACGCCATTGGAGGCCACCATCTCACCTTCTTGCAGGCCAGACTTCACTATGTAGTAGTCACCGGCATCTGCTCCCAACTCAATTTCCCTAAACTGAAACATATTGTTGTGATCGCTGGTCATTACATAGACCACTGCCTTTTTACCAGTCCACAATACTGCTGATTTTGGTATCACCACTTGATCGCCTGATCCCGGCAGCATGGTCTTAAGAATGCCGTCTGCTAACATCTCCGGCTTCAAAAGATCGCGGGGGTTATCCAGTTCTGCCCTTACTTTGGCAACTCTTGACATAGGATTGAGTACCGGATCGATAAATGTTACGGTTGCATTAAACTCACGTCCCGGAATGGACTTGATTGAGAATTTGATCTTATCCCGCATTTTAATCCATGGAATATCTGACTCATACGCATCAAACATGACCCAAACATGACTGAGGTCTACCACTTCAAATAGAGCCGTACCTTCTTTCACATAATCGCCAAGTGTCACATGACGCATGGTAACTGTACCTGTAATGGGTGACAGCACATCAAAATTGAAATCAACATCTCCGGATTGCTCTATTTGGTCAATCTGTGCTTCTGTAAGGTCCCAGAGTTTTAGTTTATTTCTTGTCGCCCGGTAATAGCTTGGGTTCGTTTCTTTAAACTTCATCGCTTCAAACAACTCACGCTGAGCAGTTACTAGCTCTGGAGAGTAGATTTTGGCCAGCACCTGGCCTTTGCGCACCTTCTGCCCGGTAAAGTTTACCGTGAGCTTTTCGATTCTACCCGGGTATCGGGCGGTCAGCTCAGCAATATTACGCTCATCTGCCATTACCTTTCCAGGTAAGTACACTTCTTTATAAGGTGCTTTTCGCTCAATGGTGCTCATCTCTACTTCAGCAATCTTCATGGCTGCATTGGAAAGTTTGACTGAATATTGACCAGCTTCTCCATCATCCTCATCTTCTTTCATTGGGATAAGTTCCATCCCACATATTGGACAATTTCCCGGCTCTTCCCTTTGTATCTGTGGGTGCATGGAGCACGTCCATGTAGTCCCTTCTGCATGGTCCATGGCCGAATGATCAGTAGGGAGTTCTTCCTGACTGTCACTACCGCTACCCCCAATAAGTAACCAACCAATTAAAATACCTGCTAGCAAGATCCCCAGGTAGGTGAGGGCTTTTTGTCCGTTTTTTATATTAAATATTTTCATTTTTAAAGCTGTTTTCCAGTGATGTAATTGATGTATGCTACAAAAGTGTTTTGATCGGCACGTGCCTTCTCCAATTCGAGTTCGTACCTGAGCAGCTGCCGCTCCATTCTCAGCACTTCTTCAAAATCTGCACCTGCAGTGGTGTATTGGGATACCAATATGTCCAACGACTGGGTTGCATAGGCAATGAGGCGATTATATAGAGCCACTCTTCGATGGGCATCTGCATAATCTCGCAAGGTTTGCTCCAGAACGGTTTCCAGTTTATTTTCTTTATCCTCCTTGCGATAATTCACAGAAGTCTTAAGCAACTCTTTTTCCTTGACCATGGCCCTGTACTTATTCCGATAGAGCGGGATCCTCACGCCAACCTGTGGAAAGATCAAGGCATCCTTTCCATTACCAGAAAAATCTGCCACATCAGTCCTGGGCGAGATACTGGTGTAAGAAAGGCCCAGATTAAAGGATGGTAACCCCATTTTTTGTGCCACATCAATCTCCGCATCCAGCGCCGACATTTCAAATTCAAAGCCTTTTAATGTAGGATTATGAGTCATTATTGAATCCAGCAAAATGCTCCTTCCTTCCTCAATCAAAATTGTTTCCAGTGTAACCGGCACCTCTATGCGTATTGGTGTTTCTACATTGAGTAGTTCATTGAATCTGGTTTGGATTGGTATACGTGAATCTTCCAGATAAAGTAACTGGTTATTCAGTTCATCCAAATCCATTTCAACTCGTAGAAGATCTACCGCACTGCCGGTATTAGACTCCAACCTGACGTTAGCCAGTTCCCTAAATGATTCGAGTAACCTTACATTCTCCTCTGTAATGGCTATCGCTGCTTCAAGTACATATAAATCATAATAGATTGAGCGTACGTCAAAGAAAATCCTGTTCTTAGCATCTTCAAATGCTTCAAAACGAGCCTTTGCCAGCATGGCAACTGCTTGTTCCTGAGATTTTAATTGACCAAACCATGGAAATGCCTGGCTCAGGGAGATCCCCGCATTCTGTGCTCCAACCCTGGTTTCTACCGGGCTGGTGAAGATGTTGAACATTACGGTTGGGTCTGGCAAGGCCCTGGCCTGTGGCATACGTTCCAGAGTAGCCAGATAGCTATTAAATATCGACTTAAGCTCAGGATTGTTCTCAGCTGCAATTTTGAGATAACCTTGTAAAGGTTCCTCCAATTGCTGGGTCTGAGCCATTGTGTTGCCAATCGGGATCAGCAGCCACAAAAGCATGATTATATTGATTTTTAACTTCGTTTTCATGTTACGCTGATTTTGATTGTGTTCTTTCTTGTCTTTTTACTATTCCTTCCTGCCATGCACAATAGAGTGTTGGTACAACAAACATTGTGATCACTTGAAAGAGCATACCACCAAAGGAAGGAATAGCCATTGGCACCATAATGTCCGAGCCTTTACCTGTTGACGTAAGCACAGGTATCAAGGCAATAATGGCTACAGCAGCTGTCATCATTGCAGGTCTTACCCTTTGTTGACCTGCATGCATAATTGCTTCTCGGACTGCTGCAACCGTTTTTGGTTTTTCCCGCTCAAATGTTTGTTTGATATAGGTACCCATGATCACTCCATCATCAGTGGCTATACCAAATAAGGCAATGAATCCGACCCAAACCGCAACACTTAGGTTGATGGTGTGCATATCAAATAAATCACGCATATTGACATTGGCAATTGCAAAGTTGAGAAACCAATCCTGTGCGTAGAACCAGATCATAATGAAACCACCTGCAAAAGCCACAAACAGCCCTGAGAAGACCATTAACGTGGTTTGCACATTGCCAAACTGGAAATAGAGAATGAGGAATATCGCCAGCAATGAGATCGGAACTACAATAGCCAAACGTTTGGTAGCCCTGATTTGATTTTCGTAGTTTCCGGTAAACTTATAGGTAACTCCGGCAGGGAGCACAAACTCGCCAGCATCCATCTTGGCCTGAATAAAGCGCTGTGCTTCTTCAACCACATCTACCTCTGCTTCGCCTGCTTTTTTATCAAAAATGACATAACCATCCAAAAATGTATCTTCGCTTTTTATTACCTGAGGGCCTCTTCGGTAGGTGATCTCCGCCAACTCTATCAGTGGCACTTGTGCCCCGGATGGGGTAGGGATCAATACTTTTTTGACATCCTCCGGATTGTCTCGATACTCACGTGCATACCTTACCCTTACCGGAAAACGTTCTCTGCCTTCTACAGTAGTGGTCAGCTTTATACCCCCTATGGCTACTTCCACATAGTTCTGGAAGTCTTTCATCGTCAGCCCATAACGGGCTATAGCCTTGCGGTCTACATCAAATTCCATATAAGGTTTGCCCACAATTCTGTCAGCAAAAACAGAAGAAGCTTCGATACTGGGCACCTGCTGTAGTATTTTTTCCAGCTGAAGCCCTACACGCTCGATAGTCTCAAGATCAGGGCCAAATACCTTAATACCAATGGGTGCCCGCATTCCTGTGGACAGCATAACTAATCGGGTCTGGATAGGCTGGAGCTTTGGTGCAGAGGTCATACCAGGTATATTGGTAGCCTTCACAATCTCAGCCCATATATCATCAGGAGAGCGGATATGATCACGCCATTGCCTAAAATATTCTCCCTTTTTATTATCTATTACCAGTTCTTCCTTTTCCACTTTTCTGAATCCATTGTTTTCAGGATGATAAGTGCTTCCATCTTTCAAAATGTAATTCCCCTCCTTATCTGTTTTAAACCTTAGTCTGTGGCCATTTTCATTCACCATATACTCTGGTTTATAATTGATGGTATTCTCAAACATGGAAATAGGTGCAGGGTCAAGTGCTGAATTAACCCGCCCCCATTTACCAACCACGGATTGGACTTCAGGAATCTGGGCCACAAAGCCATCTACTTTTTTGATCACATCAATGTTCTCTTCGATACCGGAGTGAGACATGGTCGTGGGCATGAGCAGGTAGGAGCCCTCATCCAATGGAGGCATAAACTCTTTTCCTACTCCGGGAAACTTTTCATTGAGCGACTGCCATGCACTAGTTTGGCGCAATTCCCAACCCACTGCTTCAGCTCCGTTGGCAACCGAACCAAAGATTTTATCAAATCCTTGCATAGCAGTAATCCCAAAGAGAAAAAGGAAAATGGGTATCAAAAAGAATTGCCACTTATGTGAAAGACACCATTCGAGCAGTATCGGATAAAAATGAACGATGGTCATCAGGGAACCCAATACCGTAGTAACAATTACAATTACAAAGAGATAGTTAACAAAAAAGCTATTCTGTGCTCCAAGAGGCATCCATGCTCCATTTAGGAAATAAACAACTGTCAATAGTATGATCAGTGTATTCAAGCGATCAACCCAAATGTGGAGCTTTTTCGGCCAGCGATTTTCAAAGATTAATGCGATGGCGGGAATACTTCCGTAGATTATTAGGAAAGTCAGCCCGAGTCCGGCAATGACTATCGCCCAAACTTTTTTGGATTTCTCTTTATCAAAGCGAATGGAGAAAATTACATGTGCCAAGGCCGGCACAACAATCAAACCTAGCAGTAAAGATGACAATAGTGCGAACGTTTTGGTGAATGCGAGCGGTTTGAATAGTTTACCTTCGGATGCCTGCATGGCAAATACAGGTAAGAAACTTACTATGGTGGTTGCCAATGCAGTCATGATGGCAGAAGCTACCTCCACGGAGGCATCATAGATTATCCCCAATAGTTTTTTCCCTTTAGCATTGTGGTTTTCCTCCATCTCCAAATGCCTGAAAATATTTTCAACAAAAACGATACCAACGTCCACCATGACGCCAATGGCAATAGCTATACCAGAGAGCGCAACCACGTTTGCATCTACTCCAAAGTATTTCATTACAATGAAAGTCATAAGTACACCAATTGGAAGCAGGGTAGATATAATGATCGAAGCTCGAATGTTCATCATCAATACAATAACTACGATGATGGATATTAAAATCTCATGTTCTAGGGCCTCTTCCAAGGTACCCAGTGTCTCTTTGATCAACCCAGACCTATCGTAAAAGGGGACTATAGTCACCTTTGAAACAGTGCCGTCCGGAAGTACTTTTGACGGAAGGCCTGGTGATATATCTTCTATCGTTTTCTTGACGTTATCAATCACTTCCAGGGGATTGGCGCCATAGCGGGATACCACCACAGCACCTGTAGCTTCAGCACCTCCTTTGTCCAAGCCTCCTCTACGTGTGGATGGCCCAAAATGGACCTGAGCTACATCTTTGATACGTATCGGGGTATTGTCGTGCTGTGTAATGACAGCTTCTTCCAGATCTTCCAGGCTTCTGATATACCCCAAACCTCTAACCAAGTACTCAGCTTTGTTGTATTCTATAGTGCGGGCGCCCACATCCAGATTACTTTCCTTTACGGCACGCATGATTTGAGCCACGTTTACGTTGTACTCCTTCATGGCTACCGGATCAATATCTACCTGGTATTCCTTTACGAAACCTCCGATGGCTGCCACTTCGGATACCCCCGAAGCTGAGGTAAGCGCATATCCTACATAAAAATCCTGGATGGTTCGCAGTTCATGAGGATCCCATCCTCCCGCTGGTTCCCCTGTTTCCGGATTGCGGCCTTCCAATGTGTACCAGAAAATTTGTCCCAACGCCGTAGCATCCGGACCTAAAGCAGGTTGAACTTCAGGAGGTAATGTCCCTGCAGGAAGCGAATTCAATTTCTCCAATATTCGGGTACGACTCCAGTAAAATTCTACATCATCTTCGAAAA
This sequence comes from uncultured Reichenbachiellaceae bacterium, assembly GCA_963976505.1. Lineage (GTDB taxonomy): Bacteria > Bacteroidota > Bacteroidia > Cytophagales > Cyclobacteriaceae > CAXBNB01. The sequence continues at coordinate 14,159 of CAXBNB010000002.1, read as the reverse complement.
TGATATAAATTGTAGAGAGTCCGAAGATTGAATTACTCCTTATAGTTTTTACTCCGGGCACACCCAGAAGCGCAGTGGTCAACGGATAAGAAATCTGGTCTTCTATATCTTGCGGAGACCTTCCCATCCATGTAGTAAAAACAATTTGCTGATTCTCCCCAATGTCAGGGATGGCATCAACAGGTACCGGGTCGCGAGGAAAATTCTCCATCTTCCAGTTGAATGGGGCTGTGGACACTCCCCATCCAATAAAAATGAGTACCAACAGTCCTGTAACCAGTTTGTTTTCTAAAAAGAATTTAATTAGTTTATTAAGCATAATCTTATATTAACAAATGCATAAATCAATGATTTTGTGGAGACCATATAAATCTCCATAGCTTGTCATAGAATAATGACAAGTCTCATGTAATCACAGATAATAAACTAAATAAGAAAAGACTGAACCTTAACGTAAATGTCAGGTTCAAGTGAGGGGGGGGATTTAAAGGCGAAAGAAAAATTCTGATTATCAAATTCATCAGAATAAGTACCCATCAGTAATTGATGATAGTCAATAACTTTTGCGACTGCAACTGCTTCGAAGTTTAAGTTATAGCGTTGCAACTGCAACTCGTCATCTATTGAATACTGTTCGGATTCATTATGACAACACCCTGAAGGCATCTCTTCATCTCCACAGCAATGTTCGGGAGTAATGTTAATAGCAATGTTTTTTAAGACTTCATCACAATAGTGCTTGTTCACTGAAATTCCCACTGTGGAGAACAACAATAATGCACTAACAAATATGTGGCTGAATCTTTTCATTTTCATTGATACTTTTACGAGTATTATGTAAAGTTCTTACGCAAATGTAAGAAGAATGGTTAGAAGAAGGTTTTCAAAATAATGATTTAGATGTATGAAATTATGGTTAATAGAATATTTTTATTCCCTAAACTTCATCAAAACCATGTGCAAGAATGAAAAACTAAAACTACCTTATAATAGGGTCACCTAAGCAAATAGAGTTTTCCAAATCCATTTTTAAAAGCTTTGTCCGAAGATGTTTTTCGATGCGATATATCTTGCCCATTTTGTTTAATATAAACTTTGTAAAAATATGTTCCATTTGCCAATTGATCACCGTATTTATCTTTGCCATTCCATGCATATTCAGTGATATTGTTACCAATCCTAATAGGACCCAGTTCTTCTCTTAGAATTTCGCGTACCACTCGACCTGAAATGGTCATAATTTGAATTTTGATATCATCTGGAATGTTGTTTCCTGTAAGTGTGAAAACAAACCTTGTACTGGAAGAGAATGGATTGGGGTAAGGATAAAAATTAGTTATAGTGGATTCATTGATCACCTCAAAATTAATTTCGTAGGGTTCAGATCCGGATTCATTGCCAGAGGCATCACTCACTTGGACACGTAGTGCATACAATCCATTCTCTAGGTTTCTGGGAACGTATTCAATTTTGAAGTCAGAATCTTCTGAAGCAGTTTGCCAAGACACAATGGGACTGCTGAATGCAATACGCTCAAAATTGCATCCATCGCAAGGTTTTTTTATGAAAAGATTTAACCCCGTGGTATCCTGTTTGAACATGTATTTGTTTTCATCCTTCATTATAATAAGGACATTAGGGCTAGGAGATACAATGTCTCCATCCAGAATAAATATTCCGTCGAATGAAACCTCTAGTATGGGGTTAGCTTGATCTGCCTTTACATCGACGAACTCCGATAGTAGTAGATTGTTGTTGTTTCGATGTATTTCAGGTTGATCCGACTTATTAATGTTTATCATCAAGTTGTTGAGACCTGTTCTATCTAAAGTTTCAATGGATAAGGAGAAATTAGCAGAATCATTTGAAAGTAATGGTTCTAGTTTTATGGAGTCTGGGAAGTTTCTGCTTGAGACCCTATTGAACATCTCAAACTGTACTTGAACTGAATCGGAATAGTTTTTTTTAGAAATATTCCAATAAGTAAAATTAGCGGTCAAAAGTTCTCCTTCCTGTTTGGAAATGGGTGATTCTATCCCGTTTTTATCCCTTTTAAGCAAAATTCCCTCAGGAGCCTGCTCGTACTCTATCATCCATTTTTTTAGTTGTAAAGGCGTAAGGTCAGTCTTATCTGCAAGATCCAACCGAATTTTCAAATATGGATAAACAGTAGGGTCAATCGAAGAAATATCTGTCGATTGGTTTCGAACATTTTTGAAAAGAGGGGTCTCATTATTTTGGTGATCAATGCCAAATATGGTGAAACCATAGACCTCATTAGGGTTGATGTTTAATAATTCTAATTCATGGATAAATTGACTGTATGAAAGTGCTGGCCCTATTTTTTCAGAAATCAATGAACCAGAGAAGAAACTACCGAATATAGTCGTATTTAGTTCGATCTCCTGCTCTTGCTTTGGACTCTCAGAAGTCGTAATTTCGATAGCCGTATCTTGTGGTTCACCCTTTTTACCAAAAAAGATTACCGGCTCACCATCTTCCAAATTATCCAAGGTACTTTGGTTGATTCCAATTTCAGTTAATTTGGCCTTTAGACTAACTGGCCAGGTAGAGTAATTAAGATTGCCAAGTGAGAATATCAGGACATTGTCCTTGTCCTTTATATTATCAATCACAACTTCCGGATTAATGCTAGCTCCAAATTCACTTTCACTGAAATTGTAAATATTTTGAGGAACTTTACCACAAACTCTGCTATTGAGTACGTCAGGTCTACCAAAACGTATTGGTTTATAAGGGACAGTTGATTGAAAATCAAAAGCTATAATATTGAGCGTATTATTCCTGCACCCTGGGTCGGATGGTGCGTTCGTTTCATAGAAATTTATTCCATCTAAAAGAAGTTGGGTGTCTGTATTATCACCACTAGGGTGATCCGGGCCAAAAGTGTTAATTTCCAAGCTGATATTGTTAGAAAGGAATTCCCATAGTCCTGTACTAGTATCTAAAGTGAGGCCAGTGCGAGTCGACTGGTTGAGTTGTTCTGTATCTGATTGACTCCAGCCTTCTCCTGTCGATTGCAAAATGAAAGAACTAACTACCCAGTCATCTATTTCAGAAGGCAATGGGTTTGCAAATTTTGTCCTCCAAAATATTTCTGTGCCATCCAAGAGCGATACTTCGTCTTCGAGGTCTATAGAAACTTTGGCTATAACATTGTCTGTAATCGTTTGTTGAATTAGAAAGGGGCTATTGAAATTTAGTACAGTATCTACCTCTAGTAGAAATTCCCTTCTTCCAGATAAAAGATTTGTCGATTGAAAGAAAAAGTCTATCAGACTGCTATTTTGAATGGAATAGTTTTGAGGAAGGATGTTAAAAGTACTTCCCGAAGCCATGAACAAATCAAAACTCGCAATATTGTTAGTTTCATCCAGTTCTTCAATAAGGCCTTCTTTATCTAAACTAATTTGTATCCTATTGTTCCCAGCAACACCTTCTAGTCGGTTATCAATTTTGAACCTGATAGTATCTCTCCTTAATATTGGATCCAATAATTCTGGGCCATAAAGTACTTCTGTCCCGTTGGGCAATGTTCGGCGTACAGATATGAAAAGAGGGTTAACATCGTACTTGCCATAATTTTTTATATCGATATCAACATAAAAAGAATCCACCTCTGACAGCAATGGGGATCCATCATAGGTATTGGCAATTACACCCTCTTCGGCAATATCAAAATCCGGTTTATTCGCTGAAAATACCTTTATTGCTGGATCTCCCTGAAGGACGAATTGTTGGACTTGGGAAGCACTAAATGCACCAGTACCATATCTTTCTGCATATCTTCTAGCTACTTCTTGTTTGATTACGCCTAGGCTTTTTGCGAAAAACTCTTCATCAGAAAAAGCAACAGTATAAAACAAGTTGCTATAATTCCTTAAATTATTTGAAAAAGCAAGTCCGCTGTGGGCCATAAAACCAAGTGCCCCAAGGTCTGGTGTTAAAATCCAATCAACACCAAAGGATTCGTTTACACCAAAAAAATCACCTGCGTTGCAACCGTTAACCAGGTAGACCGGATATTTGCCCTTGTTGTCATAACCAAATGCGGGATCGGAAACAATTCCCACTTCTATATCTGTAACACTTGCTCCCGAATGACCGAAAAAAGTGATCATACCAACACCGTCATTGATTTCTTTTGTGATATTGATAAATTCAACTGCCTCATTGGTTTTCTTGCTTTGGCTTGACACATTGGCTCCCAAAAAAGGGTTTTCTGCAATTTTTTCGAATTCTTCACCATACCGTCGAAATCTGACTAACTCAGATTCATTCTGTCCTCCTGTTAGGTGAATAATATTTTTATGCCACAATTCATTATAGACAATTTTTTCAGTTTCCACTACTTTATTTAGGTAGGCCTCTACATCGTCAGGCGCTTTGGCATTAATCCTGCCTGTAGGGATAGCTTCATCAAGTGAGGTTCCATTTAACCCTGAGGTGAAGGGAATATCAGCTCCAGGATGTCCAAAAGTGGGGACAAAATTTGTGGATTGTGCGACTTGAGGGACTTTTCTATAATAGTCAAAGTTATTGTTGGTTGCCCTACCAATTATGAATAGATGCTCTGGATTGCCGGTACTCAACATATAATTACAAAACCTTCTGATTGCTATAGGAGAAACCAATCCATAATTAAATTGATTAAATAAATTATTGATATCAGCCACGTATACATTATATCCTCCTCCAGCTGTGCTTTCGCGGTATTCTTTATATGCGTTAACAGGATCAGGGCTTCCTCCTGTTGTATTTCCTCTTAATTGTGAATTTGATCAAATAATTATAGTCAACCGGATTGATAGGTTCAAAAAGGGCACGCTCAATAAGGGAAGGAACTAATGTTTGAGACTGTAAATAAAGTGTTCTGTTCTCTGAAGTATTTGGTATCACAGCACTTAATTCCTGAAAGGACGTATTGATGCCAATGTTGCTTGGGTTAACGGGATTGGTAATATCCCAAATCCTGCTATTGTCAGAAGGATTTAAAACTTTGATAAACGATTTCCCAAAAGTATTTTCTTTCAAAATCAATTTTTGATTGTCTTCGCCGGAAAGATCAAATGTATGAAGGTAAATAAGTCTAATGTAGGAGAATGCAATACGATCCGATCCCCCATTTACACCATTCACGTTTACCCTGACAGCCAACTCTCCTGAATCAGAAATATCACTCCATTCAATATCAGTAGTGAATAAAAAATTTTCGTCTTTATTGAATTGGGCAGTCCCTATACTCCTCAGGAAGCTCTCAGAGGCTCCTACAAATATCTCTGCATTGTGGCTGTTGTTGTTTCCTCCAGCCAATAAAACTTCTATTTTGGGTTTGACTTCAGTCTCTAACTGGTTGATAATATTTTGAATTGTAAGATTTAGTGATTGACCCCTCGAAGCGAAAGAGCCGGTCCAACCTTCGTAGTTATCATATTGACTCAACACTATGTCATTTGTAGAGCCATAGCTTTCACCTTCATGATAGCTTGAAGAGAATAGTTGTAGCAATTCTTTTTGATAACTGGTTTCATCAGCGATCCCATCAACATTATTCTCAAAGAATGAACTTATTCGTTTGCCATTATCTGTTGATAGTTTATATGTAAGGAAATAAGCTGACACATCAGAAAATAGATTGTAAAAAGTGTGTGGCTGTGCTTCTGGAGTTACATAAAGTTCTGTATCCGAGGAACCATCGTTTTTAACTGCATAAAATTCAATATAATCCATGGGGTCAAAACTGCCATCCTGTTGGCCTTCCAATTGAATCGCCAACTCAGTCCCTTTGTAAAATAGCTGTATTCTTCTTGGATCGATTGAGCTGACAGGAAAGCCAGAATTCTCTAGTTGATTATAAGTAAGTCTATATATCCCATTTTCACTTATGCTTATTTTAAAGTATTCTTGATCAAAATTGATCCATTGGTTAGCGAAGTTTTGTCTGGCAAATAAATTGACAGACGTAAGAATACTAATAACAATAATGAGACAGGATATTTTGTCGCACATGCCTTTTTTGGTTTTGTGACCAAAAAGTTCAATTATCTTATTTCTTCTTGTCATCGAAACCTGCTGTTAGGGATATTACATGTGAATAAGGTGATTCAGCCTGATCTCCAATGTCGGTAAGTGCATAGTCAATATTTACATTTTTAAGTTTTATACCGAGACCAAAATTCGGTTGGAACGTACTATATGTTGAGCCATCAAAGTCCTTTAAATCCTGAAACTGACCTGCGCCTAAGCGAAGAAAAAACTTGTTTTCATAGCCAACTTCTACCCCACCATGTGGATCAATCGATACTGGATCAGTACTGATCAGGGTGTTTCTTTTTCCATCAAATGTAAAATCCATATCTATGGTAGTCATTAAGGAAATTGATTGCTTGAATTCCCACTTTTTATAAAATCCCAATATACTTCTGGGTAAAGTTATTTCGAGTGATTGATCTGGGATGACATTGCCGGTTTGAGAATAAACATCCACAAGCAATTCCGAGTTATGTGACCAGGCGTTGAATGTACCGGTTAGATCACGAATCATTAAGCCAATACCCCAGGACTCAAACCTCTTTTGTACTCCTGCGTCTAATCCATAGCCCCACGCGTTAGCGAAGTTTCCAACATTCCGATGAACGATCTTTACGCTTCCTCCAATGTCTAGACCCTTTAACAATTTTAATTTTCTGGCATAGCTGAATAAAAATGCATAATCGGCTGCAGAAAAGAATCTGATGTTGTCATAGTTCAATCCCCCATTGGCGTCATATAAGAATCTGGTGTCGGGAATATCATCAACTGCAAAGCGAATAACAGAAAATGCCATGGCGCTTTCTGAATCTATTCTGGTTGCTAAACCCAAGTAATCATAGTTAGCGATACCACCAAAATATTGAGCGTGCATTAGGCTGCCTTCATAGTCATAATCTATGTTTACAAGCCCAGCAGGATTCCAATAGCCAGCGGTTACATCATCAGCTATGGAGACAAAAGAATTGGACAACGACATGGCGCGAGCGTTCACACCAATAGCCAAAAATTCGTTGCTGTATTTTGGAGTATTTGATTGTGCCCAAATTGTTCCATAGCTCACTGTCAGCAGAATTCCAACCAGAAATTTGTTCACTTTATAACGTTTTATTATCTATAACAAATCTATCTATCAAGAATAGTGTAATAAAAGCAATGTTCTATATTAAAATATTTTTGTTTCCAGGCGACACAAAGTTCTATTCGAGCCGCTCGCTTTGACTGGATAACAAGTTAAACACTTCTAATCTGCGTACCAAAATCGGTAGTATAGTAGACATATAAGATTAAAATTTTTGGAAGCGTTTTAAGTATTGTTTAATTCAATATATTTGAAAATCTTCCCACTAGAGACAATATTTAATGCCAAAATGTTCCAAAGTCACTTTTTTATCAGCAATATTTTCAGCTTTTATTTTCACGGGCATAATTGCCCAAAAAAAGCAAGATCATTGCGAAATATGCAAAGATGGTTTCCATAATGAACCAAGCCCATATGAATTAAATTTCAGGAATGAAGTGCCATTTATTGCTACCAGTGCTCTTTCCTTGACTGCTGGGTTTATTGCTCAATTTACCAACAATGAAAATTTTTTGAATATTAATGAAATAAATCAACTTGATCGGGAAGGAATTTTTTTTCTCGATAGGTCCTCTGTAAACAATAATTCATCTAAAGCTGCATCATACAGTGATTTCTTTCGTACTTCAATAACCCTTTTGCCCATTTATTTTGTATCTAATCACCATACCAAAGAAGACATTTGGCCCTTAGTAACCATGTCTCTAGAAGTACTTACTACGACCTACGGGCTTACAAATGTTTCTAAGAATGTGGTTCGAAGGCCAAGGCCTTTCACATATAATCCAGAGGTTGCTTTGGAGAAAAAATTAAAGCTAGATGCGAAGCGATCTTTTTTTTCCGGACATGCTTCTCACACAGCAGCCTTCACTTTTTTCATGGCCAAGGTAGTTTCCGATTATCATCCTAACATGAAGAAGGGCCTGAAGACTTTAATGTGGTCTGGGGCTATACTTATTCCAGCAACAACGTCCTATTTGAGGGTAAAAGCCGGCAAACATTTCCCTACTGATGTAATTGCAGGATATGCGGCTGGCGCTTTTGTGGGTTATATTATACCTCATTTGCATAAAAAGAAAGAGGAAGATCCAGTTATCTCAGTGAAGCCAATAGTTTGGGTTGATTATGCCGGATTGTCCATTAACTTTAACCTGAGAAACCAAAGAGGAAAGTAAGGGCTTGGAGACTAACAGAAGGATACTTTTACCTTGTAAGGAAAAATCGAATTTATTTGCTTCATTTAGCCAAATAATTTTTTGAGATCGGTCTGAAGCAGCACTTTTAAGGGTACAATGTCAATCAATTAAAAACAACGAGTTTTCCATGTGCTTCGTTTTTGGCCCCATCTAAAGTGCTCTGTACAATAAGTTTGTATAAGTAAATTCCATTTTGAATTCTGTTTCCATTCGCATCTTTGCCATCCCAATTTACGGCTTTTATTTCATTCAGTTCATTTTCGAAAAGGTATTGTTTTTCTGATATTACTTTACCTTGCAGGGTCATAATTTGATGTATCACTCTCAGATCTTCTTCCATTCTATCACTAGAAAAAGTAAATGTAATGTCATTATCAGTACTTGTGATGGGATTGGGGAATGCTGACAGATTGAATAACTTCAATTCTGAATTTTCTGAAACAATGAAATCAATCTCTTTTTGTGAGCCGTTATTATAGGTATCATATACACTGAAAGTAAGGGTGTATTTTCCAGGTTTCAGATCGGTAAATCGATATTTCACCAATCCTCGCTGATAGCCATCCATAGAGGCCGAGTAATAATTATTTAATTTAATCTCGTCTTCATTGTTGATTCTAATGCTGATGTTATTTCCAAAGCCCCCATTTGAAATATTTATCCCGTTGTCATCAAATAATTTGGCAAGAAAAAGTGGGTTCGTGCCAGTTGTTTGTCCGGAAACGAAGGTAGAATCATTCATAAACAAGTCAACTTCAGGAGGGGTATTATCACTGAGCGCATTTGGGTTAGAACCCCCGACTTTCAAATCAATATTCGCGCCACTAGCATCTTCCGTTTTTTCACTGTTTACCGCATACATACTCACTTTTCCTTCTCCAAATATGTATGATATATTTTTGGGTATTACAAATTCAATGGAAAACAGACCTTCATTAACGCTTGCATCTCCCTTAAATAAAAGGGCATCTCTTTTATTGAATTTTTGTACAGCGGTATTTTCATCCCCTAATGTTGAAAATTGAGTAAGTTTGTCAAAAACAACAACTGACACCATACCTGTAAAATCGGTAACCAACGAATTATCCACTCCACGGACTTCCCCGCGCATATAAATTTTACTGAGCGCTTTCAAGGTATCAGCCTTATCGATTAACTTTCCATTCACACTTGTAATGACAAGATTGTGCTTAGGAAAAGACAATCTCATGGTAGGATCACCAAGCAAGGCAAAATTGCGATTTTTTGCTCCTTTTAAGCTATTGTTTTTTGTGTCTTTTACTATGGCCCCTAACCGTTGAAATTGAGAATTTACTTTCTCCATAGCAGCATAATAATAAGCCTCATTCAAGCTAAAATTGGAATTGGAAAAAACTGGTCGTGTAGCTGTTAACAAGCCAATTGCTCCACCATTAGGATTTAATAAGGTCTTTTCCCCACCAGATACCCGATCAGGATTATCGTAATTTCCGAACTGGCAAGTGGCAGTAATAAAGAAAGGCAATCGATTTCTATTGGTCAGGGAAGAAAGCTGATTTTCGTCAATAATCTTTTCAACGGTCAATTGTGCTTCATTTCCATGACCGGTATAATTGATCATCAGCTTTCCTTCAGCAACTGCATGTTCAAACGTCCTTCTTGCTTCGGGAGAGCTTTGTCCGGAAGGACTCGAAACCTGCTCGTATGCATCTATGTATAATTTGTTCAAATTAAATTCATTTCTTTTGTCCTCTGCATAGGTTGCTAAAATATTGGCATCCCTTTGGTGGATATTGTTATCACCATCATCAGCAATAAATAGCATTTCGTTCCGCCATTTTCCAAATGCCTTCGTACTGGTCTGGTACCGGATGATTTTATTCACGACATTCATGGCTTCTTCCTCTGTATTTACTGGTAACCGACCTATCCCAATTTCCAATGTATGATCACCGGATGTATTTTCAATCCATTCGCCTTCATGGTCTTCCATAAATCCGAAATAGTCATCTGAGGAAAAGTTATAAAGCGGATTAAGAGAATTTCTCGCCTCATATATTGGTACATAATTCGTCTTGGTTATGGCACGGTTTTTATAATCATAGGAACAATCACCGAAAAGGAGCACATATTTTAGTTTATCAGGATTCTTATCATATATAAATTTGATGAAGTCTCGGATTGCCGAAACATCCTGCATTCCTGATGAAAATTCATTATATATTTCATTAACAGTAACCAAGTGAATGCTCAACCCGTCTATGGCTTTCCTGTGTAACATTAGTTTTTTCGCTTCAGAGATAAATTTTGGATGGGTGATGAACAAAGCATCAGCAGTTGACAGACTGTGTAAATTTTGATTGTTTATTTGATGAGAAAAAATAGGAGAAGGAAAATCAAACCCAGTAAACGCCACAAATTCCCCTGTGGGCCTATTAGCTGCGAATGTAGCTTTAGATTCATTTGAATCATATAATTGATTGTAAACATTGGCTGGGTCAGAAACATCCCAAATAGTCATGGAATTTGATACATTTGACAGTTCAAAAGCAGGATCGGATAAGCCGGAAGTGTTATAGAAATGCAACAGTTGACCATTCATTTTTAATTCGCTCTCAACCTGCAATACCAGATAATCTAAAAAACCTGTTGATGGTCCAGATGTAGCGGCATTGTAATGGAGATCAATCTGAATCTGTTGATTTAAACTACCTATGTCAGTACTATTTATGAGGAATTCCTTTTGTTGGATGTCCCCCTTATTAGCATAAGTCCTGTTAGGTATGCTATTAATCATAAGGCTACCTAAAAGAGTTCCATTTAAACTTACATCAAAGGAAGTGTCATCGAAAGCCTGAGCCATAACTGAGGTAAACAATTTGATATCTCCATCAGGTAAAAGATTTATACTTTCAAAAACAAAACTTCTATCAGGATTGCTTCCAGAAAAGATTTCTCCAAACCACATTCGACCACCCCTAGTAAGATTGGTTTCATCTAATTCATGTATAAATACATTCTTGAATGAATTAATCACCTGAAAATTAGATCGAAGATTTTGACGATCCGATATGCGCATTCCAGGTTGTTCTTTTATTGTGAGGAAATAGAAGGTTGTATCGCTGTAAAGATTGTTTTCATATTTAAAAATATCATTATCCAGGTCATATTCGATCAAATCAGGAGAATTTCCATAGAAAAGCAAAAAGTCCGAATTATCAAATACACCGTCACCCTCACCTTGTATAAAAATTTTATTTTCTGTTAAATCGTGAAGCCTTGGTGTGCTATTTGGTTGGGGCAACATTCCGTTACCCCCATTACTGTAGATCGCCAAATTCCTTGAATCTATAGAATTGGGGTTTATTCCAACGTTTACTAAGAAAGCTCGGTCTATTTTATAAATTCCTTTTTCAAGAACTCCCAATTTGTACCAGTTTCCAGATTGAAGCACCGAATTTGATCCCTGCTGACCCCAACAAGCCATGCATTGGAAACATAGAAGACTAATACTAATGAGGTTTATTTTCATTTTGATAAAAACAAAAATATTTGTATTTAAAGTTAATCCAAAAACGAGTAAGCTATGGACTTATTTAGATATGTTAAGGGTTTTGTCTTAAAACAGCAGTTTTGTACACATTTTTCAAGTGGAAAGGAATCTATTAAAGTTAATTGAAGTCAATGACAGATTCTTTGATTTGTGCTGTCCATCCCTTTAAAATGACATGCTGATAGAAGAAGAGTATTGAGATTTTTAATAATAAGGAAGATAGCTGGTTAAATCCGAAAAATTACCTCCATCAAAGTGTTTGTAAATTTTAGTTTGACATGACCATTTTATTGCATTCAATGTAGAATAAAAAAAAGTGCCGAAGCGCTATGTTCGACACGTAATCTTGTATTAAAATAAAAACTAGTTAGTTCCTTAATTTTAAAAATAGTACTATCATCTTAGTCTAGCGCCTTAAAATGAGATTGCCGCTTCTATCATGATACCATTGAACTCACCACCTTGAAATTTCGAGCCATCCCACCCATCATTTGAATAGCTTTGTTTAACGTACTCTATTTTGGCAAGCACGTTGTTGGTCATGAACCAACCGCCGCCAACATTGATTCTGGATGTCTTTTTGTCAATGGCCTGATCATTATCCTTTCCACTTACACTATTGAACCTGGCTCCCAAATAAACTTTTTCTTCAGAACCAATCCTGTATAATGCTTCTGCACCCAAATGAGTAAATCCGCCTCCTACATCACTATCTCCGTTATTCGCTCTTTCCAAAATACCAAAGAATTCAAACCCACTTGCTTTTAAGAATGGATTAATCTGAATGGAAGTCTGACTGCCAAACCCTGGATTGAACCTTGGTAAGAAATTACTCACTCGGGAATCATTTTCACCCTCCATGATGTTGTAGTACTTCGCTCCTGCCCTGTCTCCTCCATAGAGATAATCGCGGGTACTCTTTGATGAACTTTTATAAAATGAACCGGTAATTCTGAAGCGCACATCATCGGTGGCATAGTTGTCATAACCCAACTTTCCAAACATCACGAATCCATTATCACCAGGTGTAGGACTTTGGTTTAGTCGTCCATTAGTAAATCCTATAAGGCCAATGAAGCCGTTGGTTCTATACAGTACTTCCACGAATGGTTCTGTGCTGAACGCATCCATGATATAATTACCAACAAAGGGATTGTAAATGGAGTTTGCATTATCACTTCTGCGGAAGTGAGCATCACCATAGTTTATTTCATCCATGCCCATTCTCAAGGTTGCTTTTTCCATAAAACCACTCAAAAAACCCTCTTTGATAAAATCGAGTTTGTCCATTTGTAGGTAGCCACCCCTTACGTAAGAGTCAGCGTGGTTTCTGGATGATAAATAGGTTCTAAGGTACATTCTGACACCATCCGCGAGTTGAACATCAAAATTCAGGTTGGCAGTTGGCAAACTAAAATTGTTTTGAATGGCAACTAAGTTGTCACCAACACCATCATTAGATTGACTGAGTCCTTGGAACTGCAGGGTAAAATCACCTCCTACCCTAAATTTTAAACCGTCAAAAGTTACATCGGTTTTTGGTGCTTCAAAAACATTTATTCCTCGTTTGTCATTATACCTGGAATTGTCTATCTCAGGCTGCTGTGCGTATATCAATCCCGATGAAAAAAGGACCATCAGAGACATTAAAATTGTGAATTTATTTATTATAGTTTTCATGATTGTTAAATTTTAGATTTAAAAATTGTTTCAAATGAAATTTTGAGATCATCCCCTGTTTTAATCGTGCCAAACAAGGCTTTCGGGGGATCTAATTTAAATTGTGTAAAAGTGATAGGAATCGACCCTGTAAACCAGATGTCATCTTCGGACAACTGGTAGTTGACTTCCAATGAGACCATTGAGCTGTTGCCTGATATGGTAAGATTGCCTTTAGCCTTGATCATTTGATCTATAATGGATTCGACTTCAGTCAGTTCAAAGTAAATTTGTGGATATTGCTTTTCATCGAGGGCTTTATAGGCATTATTGTCCATTGCGCTCTTGCCACTTTTTAAAGTGACAACAGGAAAATTGAGTAGTAGCGTTTTGATGTTTGCAATTTTGCCATTTGCCAATGTTATCTCCGTATTGCCCTCTGCGTGAGAAGAAACCATTTCCCAATCATGGATAGTTGAAGTTCCTTCTAACTTGAACTGGTTATCAGAGGCAAGTACGTACGTTTTCTGGGCGTAAGCCTGTGACCAAACCATAATGAGAATGGCGATGGTGACATATCGAAATGTTTTAACTATTCGTATCATTGTTCCTTCTTTAAAAGATTAGAAATTGGAGTCGT
>CAXBNB010000001.1:0-45384 GCA_963976505.1 uncultured Reichenbachiellaceae bacterium | reverse complement strand
TCATTGAGGCTGACAAAATCTACTCCTTTTTCTTTGAACAAAGCGACTAAGTCAATCAAGTGTCTGAGGGATCTTCCAAGGCGGTCAAGTTTCCATACTACAACTGAATCTCCCTTTCTCAGTTGTGTTAGCAGCTTTTCTAATTCGGGCCTCTCCTTAACCGCACTTTTCTTTTCTTGAAAAATTAATTCACAACCGCATTTTTCAAGCTCGGTTATTTGCAATTCTAATTTTTGATCTTGGGTCGAGACTCTTGCATATCCAATCTTCATATTCGTTTATTTAAACGTTGAATGATAAAACTCTTTTGTGAGACGAGTTTATGAGATTGGTTATAGATACTATAACGAAATTTTAAGTTGTATAGTTAAACGGTCATATGATGATGCTTGTGAAGAAGTAGTGTTTTCTCAAAACTCTAATTTTAGGAAGATTCACTTTGACCATGGATTGGGAATTTATGTTAGAAGCATTGATTGAATTGATGCTCTGGTTGATTACTTTTTACCTCCATCTTAAGAACCTCCTTCATGATCGCCTATTGCTCGATTCTGTTTACTGAGAGTTATGTTTTTTTTGTTTTCACTGATTTCCCCCTCAGCCTCAATCTGAAGACTATCGAAGTTCACGCATACGGTAATTGAAATTAATGTCGTGCCAAAGGATTCATTGATTCTGAGGCAGGGAGTCTCATTCTTATAAATGATTCCTCTGAATGAGAACAGGTTTCTGTAGTTCCCTTGTAGGTATACTACTTGTCTTTCTTTATCAACAGAATATGTGATTTCGATTCCAGTAGCTGACCATTTGAACATATAGATTGTTTTTTTTCTTTAGCACTTACTTTTTCCAACTCAAGATATGCATGTCATCAATCATATAATGCTTTTCGAGATCAGTTAAGTTGTGTGCGGCAGAATCGTTCTAATAATAACAATTAACTTTTAGACTTGAATATTTTTCTTCTAATTCAATCCTTGAAGATTGGCAAAGAGAAATATGAGCAAGGATGTTATTGTGTGAAGTGCAATTTCATCCTCCAGTCATCTCAAATAGTTGCAATCCAATCAATGCTGTCCTAAATAAAATTTTGGATTGAAGTTAGTTGGGTTTATGTTGAATGCTGGCTTATTTCAGGTATAGTCTGCAAATAGAACCCCCTGTGTTTGATTTATGGTATTATTTGGTGGTTCTTCGAAGGGTTGATCGAGCCATTTTTGCAAATTGATTTTTACGAATATATTCAGCCTGATGAATGCGACAAGATTTGATAGATGCCAGTTGTATTTGGCTTGATTTTTCATGGCTTTGAGCATTAGGATAGTAATCAAAGCTGTCCATATCTGAATCATTACCGCATTTTTAGAAGTTCCAATGAACGTTTTGATATGAAGTAGGGATTTGATGTCACGAAAAAACACTTCTATCTCCCATCTGGACTTGTATAGATCACCTATTGTCTGAGCGGCCCATTTAAGGTTGTTGGTAATGAGTTCAATGGTTTGATTGTTTTCCTCGTCCCACACAGCCACTCTTCTGAGTCTTTTAGGGTACTTCTTTTTTGAGGTAGGGTTTGAGAGTTCAATGATTTCATCTATGAGGATGTGTTGGGCAGTATTTTGAGGGAGTTCTCGCTCTTCTATTCTGCTGAAGGCAAGGTTGTTTTTGTGACGAATGACGAAGTTTACCCCTTTGCTGTCCCAAACGTTGAGCATGGGAAAGTCATTGTAGTATCGATCGGCCACTATTACAGTTCCTTTCTGCAAAGGGATTTGATAAGCTCCTTTGTTATCTCCCACACTTCCCTCTGTGATATTGACATAAATAGGCATTTTCCCGTCATAATCAAGCAAAGTATGCATTTTGACTGCTCCTTTGCTACTCCTAAAAGTAGCCCAGTCAAACACCGAAAGGCACAGGCTTATTACCGTAGCATCTAGGAGATAGACGGGTACTTTGATCTTGAGCTTCACGCGCTTCTGTTTGGTCTGCTGTCCTAAACGATTTAGCAAAGAGTAATACAATTCCCTAAACAGGTCAGCTTCCCTGCGCACATTCTGATAGCTAATGCTAGATTTAGATGGAGCCCGTCTTACTCCCAGGTGATTTAGATTGCCAGTGGCAGATCGTAGACCGTTTGAGATATCACGAACTGAAGTGCTTTTTGCAAAATGACAAAAAAGCATGGATACTAGATGTGTCCAGCTATTGAATCCTTTCTGATGTTTATCCGTCTGTTTTTCTTCTACTAATTTGTTGAATGCAGAACGGTCAATCTTAGAAATGATTTGAGAGAATAAGTTTAGATTTGACATGGGAGGTGCTGTTTTTTTGTTGTACAACTCAAATCTAATCCTGTCTGCTGACAGGAAAGCTTGAGATACTTAATACACACCTCCTTTTTTAATCGTTTAGGACGCTATTGCAATCCAATGTCTTTTGTCATATTTTTATTGGTATTTCAATCTGAAAATTATTACATGCGACTAATATGAAATGTATCACTTCAAATAATCTGAAACTTTATTCTGAAGAAAATCTTAAATTTTTATCAAAAGAATTGGCCTTAAATCACCTTCACGGATCGGCCATATCCTCCCATAAAGATTCAGATGGCCAAGTCAATTTTTTTGATGACATCAAATCATGGAATTCCAAATAATATTTTTAGATCCAGACTATATTTTGATATAAGAAAAAACCAATTCCGATTTTGTTCTATTTATAGCACTAATTCAAGGGGCACCCTACTCTCACAATTTTTAACGATTTACATCTCTTTAATGGGAGGTTTTGGGTGTGGCTGTTCGCAACTCTCATATTCGGTGCAGCTTGTTTCTATAGTGGATATCAAACAAGTAAAGTAGCGTGTAAACACGGTCATGAAAGGATTTTAACAGCCTTAAACCTTTGGTAATTCATTTGTAAACATTAGGATGCCTCACCCCTTCAAAATAAAGAAGTCCGCACGGTTGTTGGTTAATGCCCTCCATCTATTTTTCTTAAATACCATTCTTTTAGTACTTTCAGTTTTGAGGCCGCAACGAACCCCTTGACTTGTTTTTTGTCAAAATCGACATAGTCAAGGCCCTGGTAAAATTCAAGGTGCTGCAAGGGGGCTGCTCCTGGCTCGATGGTGATAACATACCCGCCAGTCCCGTGTTCGGGCACATGGGGGCAAATTTCGGTCACCACACAGCCATAAGTGGCTTGGATTTCATCTTTGACGGCCCCTGCCAGCTCTTCGGCCACTTGTTGGGTAAAGAAGATTTCCATATCGTTAAGTTACCGATAATAAAAAAATATCCCCAAAACTCGGTAAACCACAAGATAAAAGTACCTTGGTTTGCCTTAAAGGTTACTCACAGGGTATCTGCACTTATGTAAAGAACCTCGACATGGAAATGGGAATTAGCAGGTAGGACTGCATCAGGTCATCAGAAAGTTTAGTTGTATTGGGATGAAAAAAGGTGATTTTATCCCCACCGATGGCCTAGAAACTTAAATGAAATAAACGGCAATTCATTCAAAAAAAATGATTTTATCCTTCGAACAGTAACCATAAATGAAATCCAATGGACTATTAGCTTAACGATCCTAGTGCAAATAAATTCCAGATCTTTGCTGAAGAAATAGAATATTTCAGGTCTAATTTGGAAAGGGTGTATTCAAAGTTTTATGTCCAGAAATATCTACTTTGTCGATGTAACCTTGTTTATAAAGTTTGCTCGTTGATGTGTATTGCCACATTGGGCACATTTTCATCGATATATCTAACAGTACGAAACTGAGGAAAGCAAGAAATTTAGTATATTTGTATTATGAAAAAGAGTCAGGAAGTATTAGAAGAGATGCAACAACTCGATGATATAATGAATAAACGTCTGGCTCTTGAAAAGAAGAAACACAAAGTTAATTCGCTTGCCAAGCCTTTGGCTTCAACTAATAAGAAAAGGACAGAATTTAGTTTCTAATCAAACCTAAACTTATCATAATAGCAGGACCAAACGGTGCTGGGAAATCAACTCTAAGCAACGATATCGTTGCAAAATATAATATTTCTGCATTCGATTTTGATAAAGAATATTACCAACGGTGGGAACATTTTTCATATGATCCTGCTGTTCAACGTGGCTGCAAGGAGTACGTATCAGAAAAATTTGAGACCGAAATTGACAAGGCATTTTCAACAAAATCAAATTATTGCTTTGAAACGAATTACCATACCGCAGATATCTTAAAATACCTTGATCAGGCAGATCAAAATGGTTTTGAAAAATATCTAATTTTCATTGGTTTGGAATCAGATAACCTTTCAAAAAAACGAGTTCAATTCAGGGTTAAAAACAAAGGTCATTATGTCCCCGGCGATGAAATAGAGAGAAGGTATAAAAATGGTTTGTTAATGCTTGATGATTCCTTTGCAAGATATGATAAGCTTATTCTAATTGAGAGCTTTCCTGGATTCAGGAATAAAACTTGTTTAGGCCTTCGGCAAGATGAAGGTTATCTGGTACAACGGCCTTCATTTCTAAATCACTTGCCCAAGTTAGAGGATCATATAAAGGATTTAAAACAAACTCGATCTATTGGATTTAATTTGTAGGTCAAAAGTATTTGATGTTGATTATTTAGATTACCACTAATATGAAAATGAGACCTTTTCACCCAGGCGAAATTTTTAAATATGATTTTTTAGATCCATTGGAACTAACTGTAGGGGATTTAGCAAAATCTTTGGATATTACAAGGCTAATGCTTTCTGCAATAATTAATGGTAGGTCATCTGTAAGTCCAGAGATCGCTATAAGATTGTCTAAAGCCTTTGATACGACACCAGAGCTCTGGTTAGGAATGCAACGAAGTTATGACTTATACCACGCGAAAGAAAAGTTCAATCCCGAAGGCATTGTCAAAGAAGTATATTCTAGTCAATTAGTATAATACAAGGATTAATAATGTCAGTAATGAATCAAAGTATTGAAGAGCAAATTTCTTTCAGAATAAAGGAAGTAGAAAATGTGTTGGGCTATGTTAAGGCGCACGTGTCTTCGGGTGCCAAACAGAAAGCTTTAAAGGAATCTTCCAACCTGGAAGATCAAATAGGCAAGCTCAAAGAATTACTCAAAGCCCCATAAAGCAATGCGTATAAATGAAATTAACCATTGTGCTGCAGCGCTTTTTTACAACAATAAATTGATGATCAGGTAAACCTATATCGTTTTCTGAGCCTCTTGATAAAGTTTTGAAATTAGGCGCCTGGATGACTGGTATGGATTAACAAATTTATGATTTAGGTAATCAATGGTATAAGGATCTGCCAGGTCGTTGTTCACGAGCTTGCATAACATTTCACATTCCCAAACATCTGTTCTTCCTTGTTTCAATTTTTGAGAGATAAGTTCTAATTTTTTTAACATGACCATAGAATTTTAAGTGTTGGATGATCTTCTCAGATCGTTCTTCTATGGAGTTCCGTTAATGGAGTTAAGGCAAAACAGGAAATTGAAAATAAGGGAGTGTCTGCCCGTAGGTAGAAACCCGATTTTCGAGGAAACTTTTTGACTGGGAACGTAATGAAGGAAACTTTGAAGAAACGACCCTGGGTAAAAGATCAGACAGGAATTACCCTTAAAATTGTGTTATGTGTGTGTTATGTGGTTGTGTTATAGAACGATCTTGATGACAATGGAAATAAGTTGGATGTTGTCATTTGTATATCGAGGGCCAACCAAATGCTTTTTATAAATAATGGTTTTCTAAAAGCCTTCTATCCTAGTCAATCAGGCTTTATTTAATGCCTATTTGGTCGAAACAGATAGGTGCTATCACTCCTCAAGTCGTTTACCAAAGCACTTCTTGTTTTTGTGGCAATGCCTTTCGGATTTGCTGTAAAGTAGGCGTTGATTTTTTGGGGTTTATGAATGCATGATCTATTGCAGTTTCTTTATAGATGTAGCGATCAAAATTTTCAGGGTCTATGCTGGCACTACAGTTTAGGTCTGACCGGTTGGACATGATGCATATTTTACAAGAATGACGGGACATTCCGGCTACATACGTCCAGACAAAAGGCCAATTGTTCAGTGCTTCCTGCTTCTTTCCCAAGCGATAGAGTGAACGTCTTCTTTGTAATTCCTCCAGGGTTATACCATACGTTTCAAAAACTGTTTTTAACTGGTAATCATGAATGGGCAACACATTAATGACTGTCCTGTAGCTGCACGTCAACTTTTTGTTGGGTTTAATAGGTGGTTGTTTAGCCCTTGTGTGGGACTCTGAAGCACGTAGGCCGATACAATTAAATACCAAATCATAGTTATGTGCTTTGCAATAGTGCCGTATGAATTTGGATATTGGTGCTGTCTTCAGGTCAGAAGTACATTGGCGGAACTTAGGGCTTGGCCACATGCCACGTCGGTCAACCATTTCAAAAAAAGTCTTATTGGCCTGTACAATATGAACAGGGATTCCCAAAGTGGTTTTATGGATATGATCAATGGTCCCCTCCCACTCTACCTCAGGCAGATGGGCATGGATCACTATAAGCTGGTCATGTGGCACATGATCATAGAGCCACTTGAACATGGCCTGGCTGTCCTTTCCTCCCGAATGATTGCAGACATATAAAGCCGTTCGGTTTTCCTTTAATAAGGTTTCTCGGGCAATCATAGAAATGGTTCCTTTTCCCATGGGATTAAGTTTTGTAATTGTTAAATCGAAGAATATTTATTTCTGCATCGGGGTTTAGCCAACAAGATTCGTAGACATGGTATTGTCTATCATTTTCTGGGATTTCAATTACATCATTATAGTGTAAAAGTTGAAGATCAAGAGCTCGTTTAATCTTGTCATGTGTGACTTCATCAGTACTGAAAACCATAACGTCTTCGCCTGTATGTTTGAAATTTGTCACCAGTGTTGAATTTGTGTAATCCATTATTTTTAGTTTAGAAATGTGAGACTTTGAAAAGGATATCCCATAACGGAAACTCCCGAAATGGAGTCTCTTCTTTTGAGTTCGATATGACAGGGGATAAATCCGGTGGTTTTACCGATGATAAACCTTGATGTTTCGCCGTAGTAATCTGTTACTTGAACCCGCCTGCCTTCATGGCCAATGAATTCAGGAATGAGTTCGGATTGGCTACGCCATCCGGTTTGCTTGTTGCGAATTCTTGCAAGCTTAACAAGTTTCATATATGCGGCATATGCACTTTTTGTTCCCTTCCTGGAGGGTACAAATTCAGTCTTGTTAAGCTCTTCAGCTAGAGAAACAGAGCGCTGGTAGCACACATCATAGCCAAGACAGCTATAGCCTTTTCCACAAGGGATAATATAGAGGCGTTGTTTGGGGTTTAATCTAATATTTTTCATCAGTTGGTGGTTATTTGTGAAAGGGCCTTTTCAGCACGGTCTACCTCGGTTACTGTCGGCATATCCATGCCCAGAATAGTTAGAACCAATTCGGTCCTTTGTCGATCGGTAAACCGTTCGGCATGCTGTTCGACGATCTGTTGGATCGTTTCATAATTGTCAAAGATTTCTGATCTCAACTCGTCCAGGAGTGAATCAACTGTCATGTTGGTTATCATATCAGGTGTTTTAATGATTGATTTGATTTTGAATGATGACAATCCTTTTGAGGAAAAATTGATCACCCGCCCTGGCCCCTCCTGTATAGATTGTCCCCTTTTCTGTATGGGCATATGGTTCGCTATTAATGAACCATCTCATGCGGTCTTCCTTGTAGTCCCTACGGTTCATGGTAAGTGGTGGCACACAGCCAAGAAAGTGATCGTAGGTACTTTCAGGGATTTCAATGGTATGGCCGACATCAATAGATTTTAGCATGAACTCCCAATAAGCATTCGGGTTAAGGAGCCATAATTTGAAATTGTTTTTCTGGAACCAGCCCTCCCATTGGTCACGGCTTTGGAAATTCTCTACAGATTGAAACCCTTTGGCAAGAACCCAGTGATAGAAACCCTGATCAGTATTCACAGATAAGTTTTCTGACTCCTGGGTCTTGGTATTGATCAGCGTATAATGCTGGGTAAGCGCATTGCTTTTAGGATCCACTGAATGGGAATAGGCGTTTACTACCTGATGCCCCTTCTGATAGAGGTTTCCACGATGTTGAATGAAAAACAGGAATGGATCATAGGGTTTGGATATACCTTCCCAGAGCGATCGTTCTCCAACCATAGAAATACCGACAGGAAGCCCGAACTGTTCCACTTTTAGGCAATCCCTTTGAAGCTGCTGAACCATTTTAGGGAGCTCTGAGACATCTATTGCACTGAAGGTATAATGCTCTACACAATGTCCTTTAAAATAAACGTACCCTTGATGGTCCCTAGTCATGTGTTCCACACCACAGAGGAATGGTTTGTGATATTGTTTATCAACTACTACCTGTTGATACAGGGTTTCAAAGAACTGTTTTCCCTGATCGGTGAGGTGGTTGTTTACTGCTGCTTGCAGCAATTCCAGGTGGTATGGCTCCAATTGATCACCATCAAAAGTAAGTTTGAGGATTTCACAGGCTTTTTCACCCATAGGGATATTACTGAAATTTTTCATATTCTTTTTTGCAACCAAAGCGGGCGCGCTGGGATTAAAAAGGCAAAAGGAATGCGCAGAAATACTACGGGTGGCAAGTGCGGTGTGGCCGTGGAGATTTCTGTGACCCTTTTGACTCAGGGCAGGCAGCAACATTTGCAATAAAAAGACTATGGAAAATGTTTGAAAACTTTTTTTTCTCTTTCGTCAATATTTGGTGTTTTATCGAGTAACCAAATAGTTACGAAAATGACCATTTGAATTAATTAAAATTGAATATCAATCAGTTAGCTTGAGTATTTACGCCTTGGACATGGTTACTCTTCCACTGAGACAATGAACTTAATCTGCATAATTTCCTGTTCTGAATCTATTTCAGTAACTTCACCGTTAATATCAATACAGGAAATAGAGCATCCGCAATGAATACTAATACAAACATGTTTAATCTCTCTGATAAGGAATATGAAAAACATCTCATCGCTGTAGAAAAATCAATTGAAGAGACTGAGAGAAAGGTTAGTGCCCTTCCTAAAAAAGAAACCCGTCCAAAAAAAAGAGTGTCAGCCATCACTTACTAATTGTTAATCAATGTCAGACCTATATCTGTTAGGAGGTCCTAATGGCGTTGGTAAGTCTACCCATTCGGAGCAATTGGCAAAGATCCATAAAATCTCAATAATTGATGGAGATAAGATAGCAAAAGAGCTTAGCCAACATACCAAGTCACCATTATTTATTGTCGAAAATGTTATTCAGAATAGGATAAAAGATCACATCAACAACAAAGTATCATTCGTTATTGAAAGTAACCTTGATATCAATTCTGCTTATAGTCATGCGAACCTTGCTAAAAAAAATGGGTATAACGTCCATTTAATTTATATGGGTGTTGACGATCAAAGTATTTTGAACAAAAGGATCGAGGATAGGGCAAAGTTGGGTTTACACTTTATTTCTCCCCCACAAGTTAAATCCAAGTATGCAGCAGCATTGTCCGGGTTACCGAATAAAATTCATACCTTCAATACAGTTAACTTTTTGGACAATTCAAGTAAAAGACCAATTCAGATATTCTATCTTGAAAATAATATGGTCATCTATAAGGTGAAATCAATGCCGAAATGGGCTAAAAAGGTATTCGATATATATATACAGCTGGAGAAGTACAAGAGCAAACTACCTTAGCAAAAACATAGATAGGGAAAGAGCATTTTACCTTCATCTGGTTAAGGCCTGCCTGCTATACCCAAACACAGAAGGCTGTTGTAGTGCATGGATCACATGATCCCGATAGCACCATATCAAAGTCATGAAGCAAAAGATATTGAAGACTATAGGAGCGTTCGATAAGGTCGACCATGGATTGATCGGTGTTTATCATAACAAATTATGGCTTTATTGTGGCAGATTCAGCTTCCGACTCGATCAGTTTTTCAAGTCTGTTCACCTCTGTTTTGAGTGACGTGATAAGTGCTGCTTTATCGAACTGTGCCGTTAGCTTTTTCTTATAGTAGGTGATTTCTTCGATGGTTTTAGTAATCTCCTTTTTTGCGTTTTCATAGAGATTTGATTGCCCATCCAAAGCAGCCTTGATATAAGCCCCGGCCAGAGTAGGGTTATCGTTTGGAATACCAAAGGAATAGGTATACCCGATATTTCCCGGCCCTTTGATAATCAGTTTCGCCGAAAATCCAGAACGTTGTATTTTAAAGGGGCCATAAGCGCCAAAAATTACATCCTCGGCAGTGGCTGCATCTATGTCATTAAAACCTTTGAGCAACCAGGCCCCCACTTCTTTTACATCATAGTATTGCCTTCCATGGATTGAAACCGGCTTGGGATAGTAATACCTCTTTTCTGGTTTGTTTACCCCATCAGGGAATTGTTCAAGCTCATTTCTTGCAGCAATATCGAGTTGTAGGTTTTGAAGCAAGGTTTCCTTTTTTGCAATGTGTTGCACACGGCGGTCGATGTTCCATTGCGCCGATGATTGTTCGGAGATGAAATTGTTGTATTGCATTTCAAGGTCTTTGAGTTGTTTGTCAACCTTGACTTTTTCCAGCAGGTGGGCATTGCCACTCAGCAGTGCTACATATTCGGCAAAATTCATTTGTTGGTCTCCTCCTTCACCGGCCATTGATCCTTCATCGATCCTGCGGGCTTTTATAGAGTTGTCTTTGATCTGGTCAATGAATTTCTGCTTGCTGGACAGCAGGTTAAATTGGTAGGAATCCAGTGAGCGTTCAACGGCATAGATGTAATTGTCCACGATGTTATTGTTATGCGCTTTGGCCATCAGATTTCCAGGGCGCCCTCCCCTACCGGTACGTTGTTCAAAATCCGATGGCCTCCATGGGATATCCAGGTGGTGCATGGCAATGATGCGTTTTTGAACGTTCACCCCTACCCCCATTTTAATGGTTGACCCAATGATTACCCTGACAGTCCCATCATTGAGCTTCTCAAAGAGCTTTTCTTTTTGCTTTGGGTTTTTAGCCTCGTGGATGAAGGCGATTTCAATTAACGGAATATTGAATTTATGGTGCAACAAGTGTCGAAGCTCATCATAGGCATTCCATTTTTCTGCTGACGGTGTGGAAAGGTCCAGGAATATCAACTGCGTTCCTTTGTAGGGGGTGCAAGCATGATAAACCTCGGATACCTTTTGGGAGCACCTATCGAGTTTACAGCCTTGCTCAAAAGGGATTTCAGGATCGATCAACCGCATATCAAGGCTCATTTTCTTGGCCAGATTGGTAGCAATGAGCATGAAGGCTTTCTTTTCATCTTCAGTAAGGAAAGGTTTACCGATATAGTGCCCTTGCTGAGTTTTGGCAAATTGTACCAGATTCATCATAA
This sequence comes from uncultured Reichenbachiellaceae bacterium, assembly GCA_963976505.1. GTDB lineage: Bacteria > Bacteroidota > Bacteroidia > Cytophagales > Cyclobacteriaceae > CAXBNB01. Next base: position 33,957 of record CAXBNB010000001.1, on the reverse strand, counting down.
AGGAACTTTGGGTTTCAGTCGGTGGGATATTTACCACATGGTTTTTGACAATTGGTTTGTCAACGGTAAAGTTTTTGAAGTTGACCACATCGGTGATTTCTGTGTAGAAACCCGCCAGTTCTGGAACTTTGATGAACTCGCGGAACCGCTCCTTCCTTTTGACCTCATTTGTTATCCCGAATTCAAATTCATAACTCTTTCTAGCATATACTTTTGCCCATGCATCGAAAGAGCGAATCTGAAGGCGTTCCAAAGCATTAGGCCGCAAATATTTGAACAACAGGTACAATTCAACCAGCGAGTTGCTGATCGTTGTTCCTGAAAGAAAAGTGATGCCCTTATCTACATTGCCCAATTGGCCTTGGATGGTCCTGCAGGCCAGCAATAGATTGAATGCCCGTTGTGACCCTTTCGGTGTTCCCAACCCAGACACCTGACTATGCCTTGTGGTATACAACAGGTTTTTAAACTCCTGACTTTCATCCACAAAAAGGTGGTCGAAACCCATTTTCTCAAAATCCATCAGGTAAGGGTCTCTGATAATGGAAGCTTCCAGTTCATTGAGCTGCGCTTTCATGTTGTCCTTTCGCTTTTCAAGCCCTTTGAGCTGTCTGGTAGAAGCACGTGTTTTTTCCTGGGCATTAAGGGTAGCCAAGTCAGATTCAAGCGCTTCTAGTTCCTGTCCAATAATATGACCTTGGACCTCCCGGCTTTGGGGTATCATCTTAAATTGTTCATGGGAGATGATCACACTGTCCCAATCGTTGTTCATGATCCGTTGAAACAACAGCCTACGGTTTTTAGGCTTAAAATCCTTTGGTTCCGGATGCAAGACCTTTGCCTTTGGGAAGGCTAAAATGAATTCCCGATAAATGGCAGATACATTGGCATTTTTGGCAATTATCAAGGGCTTATTGGCTACACCAAGGCGTTTCATTTCATGGGCGCTTATCGCCATGACCAGCGTCTTTCCTGCCCCTACGATGTGGTCATTGATCCCTCCGTTTTGTTGAAGGTTCCTGTACACCGCATTCTTCTGGGTATCATATGGGGTATAGATAGCCAGGCTTTCAAAATTGAGGTGTGCCCCATCATAACAGCGTGGAACAGTATTGTTAAATAGCCTGTTGTATTTTTCTTCGATGGCCGGTCTCCATTTATCACTTGAACCCATCCAGGTGTTGAAGCGCTCATAAATGACTTCTATTTTCTGCTGTGCTGCCCTGACCGCTTGGTGGTCAGTGATCCTTATTTGTTCCCCTTGATCGTTTGTCGATGGATAAGTTATTTTAGGGGTGGTATCACTGAAGGCGTGTTCCATGAGCACCCGGCCTGAAACAACGGTTGTCTTTCCTTCTACTACAAAGTCTATTTTGGAAATATTGCTTTCTTTGTTGAGTTTGATTTCATATTTGTCTGACGAAATCAGATAAATAAGTGCTGTATCAACTTGAAAAAAATCGTTCAAAAATTCATGATAAAGCCTTTCATCTATCCAGCGTTCCCCCAGGTTAATATCAATTAGCTCGAATGGTATTCTAGAGGGCAGTGATTCGGATAGGCTATCAAGGTGGGTCTGGCGCAGGTCATCATATTCGATGGGGAATGAATTTTTTACCGCCTCGATTTTCTTATAAATATCACCCGATACAAACAGGTCTTTGGTTACAGGGGCCCACTGCCCTGCTACCCCATCGAGCCTGTCAAGATAAATCAATTGCTGTTCCACCCCCTGGTAAATAATCTGTGGGCCAGTCATGCCCATCAGTTTTTCAAGTGTCTGGAGCTTTATTTGGTTGTGGGTATTCAGGGAGTAAATGATCGCATCCGAGAGTGATTTAGGGGCGTCAAGGACTTTTTTATCATTGGTTACCCTTTGGGTAAAAATATCGGCCTTGGTGAATGTTTTCCCTTTGCGGTTTTCGAGTGAAAGCAGCAAATGGCCCTGGGAATCTTTGTTAATGACCTTGATATTGGCCAGGTCATTGAGGTTTCCGAACTGAAAATGAAAAGATTCATAGTGCTCATTAAGCCTTTTTCGTAATTGCTCTGTTAAGCCTTCCGTTTGTTCGGCTTTCAGTAGCAAGGTGTACAGGATCCGTAAATTGATGATCCGCATGACCCTGTCGGTCGCTTTTATGTCCCTGATCAATTTGAGATAAAACCCTTCCTCATCTTTTTCAATGCGGTAGGTTTTGTAGTTGCGCACAAACAGGTTGCCTAGGGTGAACTTGTCTTCAAGTTCTTGCGCTGATAACCGGAGGGAATTATCTATAAAGGGTTTGAGGACTGCTGTCGGTTTTGATGGGGTGAGTGGTACATTGAAATGTTCTTGCAGCTGGGTTTTGACAACCTCTTTTAACCGGTCTGCTATTTGATCTATTGGGTTGTCACAGCTAAGTGATAGTTGGTCATTGCCGTACTGGCCTTTGGTATGGGCTGTACCGATCATTAAATCAGCCTGGTTGGATAGGAGTTCATTACATGGAACTGAGGTATTGTCAACTTCTATTTTTACCGATTTAATGAACAGCTTATCTTTCCAGCTCATCGGGTTGTTAGAGCGCTTCTCAAGGATTATAATGTCGGTCGTTGGCTTGGTGCCGGCTGCCGTGAAAACTTCCCCTGGCAGGCGTACAATGGCTGCCAGTGTGCTGTGTTTGAGTAGGAATTGACGGGTAGGCTCATTGCCGGGTGAATCAGCAAACGCTGAAGAAACAATAAAGGCTACAAGGCCTTGTTGGTTCAGGTGGTCAACCGCTTTGACAAAGAAGTAATTGTGGATCCTTGTTGTAGAAGCAATTTTGTCTTTGTTTCTCGAAGCATAGAATTGGTTATCGAATACTTTAACACTTCCAAAAGGAATGTTTGAGATGATCAGATCGTATTTAGAAAGCGTAGTTTCTTCAAACGGCTTGTTGACCGCATTTATGCCGGGATACAATTGGGTAAGGACTTCAAAGGACAACGGATCGGGCTCAAGGGCTGTTATGGTCGGCCCATCGGGTAAAGCAGCAATGAAATTACCAGTGCCTGCAGACGGGTCAAGGATGCTGTCTATCTTTTTGAAATTGATTGCGCTTACCAAGGCCTGGGCTATTTCTGGGGGCGTGAAATAGCTGCTGATTGAAGCCCTTTTAAGGCTGTCAATAACTTTTCTCGAGCTTCCATTGTAGCGTTCAAAAATCAGGTCATAGATTTCTGAAACAATGGGCTGTGCTGGTTTTAAATAGTCAGGCCAAAGCGCTGGGGTTGCCGGATTATAGAGCAGTGCTGTAAGCTGTCCGAGCCCCCTATAAAATATGCTCTTTGTGTTGCCAGCATCAAAGCTGCCGGTTTTAATGAATGACGCTAGGTCATAGTAATCCTGTGTTTTCATAATTGAGAACAGTTTTTTGTTGAAAAATTTTAGAGATTTGTGGTGGCTATATTTGGCAGGTTATGCCTTGAATATTGTTTGATAAGACCCTGCCCCCCGGGGGGTAATTGATTGTCAAATGGTTCACTTTGTCCATATTATTTTTTGGAAAACAGACAGCTGTGTGGTGGCCATTTCGTGGGTACAAGGCAAAAGGAAAGTGCACGGAAATTTGTGTTGTGGCTTTTAGGGAAGAAAATTTCTGGTAAGCGTTTTGACTGGTAAAAAGGGAAAGCTACTTTTTGGAGAAAAATGGTAGCGGTCAAAGCTGGCATTGCATCTTAATTGTTAAAAATGAACTCATCATGGGTATAGGAACATTTTGAAATGTGCGTTATATAATGCTCCTGACGTATTCTCTTTCAAAATCAAAAACCCTGTTTTTTGTTTTAAATCCTTAACCTGTTGAGAAGTGATTTTAATTTTTGGTGCAACCACATTAAAATAGATGGCTGCATTGTCGATTGAAGTAAGCAGGAAGCTAGAAGCCGGCATTTCAGTTTTAACCTGAGCTTTTACCATCTGCTCAATCTTAATGGCCTGATGGAAATTATGAGCATTAATTAGCATAATAATTACAATTTGATGGGGTTTGTATGCAGGTTAACAAGGCTGATAAAAGCCCCATTATAGATGGTAAACCCATCTTTGAGTAGGCGCATTAACAGGGTACCGGCATACTGCGCGACCATTGAATTAATGAACAGGTCCTGTTTGCTGAGTGCTTGTGCCACCGAGCAGGTAGGGCCTTGTAATGCTGCGGTATCGTATTTTTCTATATCCGGATATAGGTCCAACAAGTGTGGGAGTTTACCCACACAATCAAACTTGCTCTGATCAGGTTGCGCAATCTGCTTGAGGCTACCAATAACCACCTGTCCACCGTCTTTGGTATTGCCTGTATCAAGCCAGTAAAAGATCTTATATGGCTGGGATGGCTGAGATTTCGCGGTGTGGTTCTTCAGCACTTCATGTATTTCTATCCTCGCCTTTGCAGAATCCACGCAAGTAATAACAATATTATGGCCTTGAAGCTCGACACTGGTTTTAGTGGAAAAATCCTGTGGTATGGCCTTCCAGCTGGTACCGAAAAAACGGTTCATTCTTGTTACCAGTGCAACGGCCTTATTTAAACCGATTTCCGCTGGTGAAAAGAGTTGTCTGCCTATGTTTGAAGGGCTTATTATATCACCATCAAAAACGGTGACATGTAGCCCTGGGTGACCAAGTTCTTTGAGCGAGTAATCAATTCTTGCCAGTTGGGTGACCAGGTTGGTACCGGTCCCACCACAACCAATAAGGCCGACTGTAATGGGGTGGGCCGGTTGCTGTAAATAGGGATCTATGTAATGAATTTTCATATTACGTCATTTAAAGTTTTAGTAGTGGGTATAAGTGCCTGTTTGGGAAAAGGCTCTTTTTTGGTGATGCATTGATCAAGGATAGCGTTCAGGTTTCCTTTTACAGGATTGCTTCCGTTCAAATGCGTGAAATACGAGTTGAAGAAAGCGTTTTCGGCTCCCTGTATCAGGTCTTCCCAAAAGTTGGTGTTGGTTTTTATTTTAACCGTGCCAAGGCAAACACCGGCTTGATCTGTGTTATGGAACGGGGCCAAATACATGCGGCTTGTTGATACCAGTTCGGTGTCTGTATAGGCAAACACCGAAATACGGGAAGGGTTTAGGCTGGCAGTAAATACCAGGTTAGGGAGCTGTACTTCTCCTGTGGGAATGTTTAGTTCTTTAGAAAAGTACAGTACTCTTTTGGGCTCATTCAGGAACCACGAGAATTTCTTTTGCTTTTGCTCCTGTCCGGCAAAAAGGATATTGGGCGGTATGCGATTCTCTTTGAAAGTGAAAACTTTTTCCTGTTTGATTTTTCGCTTGCTTAGAAATTCAGCCAAGCTGTCAAGCAAGTTTTTAGTGACCGGTTTACCGCTACCAAGGTTGAAATTGTCAGTTCCTGGGTCCTGATCAAACTCAAAAGCTTCCAGGTAATGGCTGTCTAGGTCATCAGATGACTGTTCTTTTTCGGTTAACTCATAGACCACAAGGGCTATTGAGGGATGGTATTTTTTTGAAAGATTGTTAAGGAACATAGGATTGTTATTGGTATAAATTATTTGTGATTTGATGGCCGTCACTCAACCAGTTGTAGAATGTGGTGGCTTTGCCAAAAAATTTTGATGGATTTGAGATGTCTTTTTCATTGACTATCTCAAATTCGACCAAGGGAATGATGCCGATATTTCCTGCATTTTCGCAGATGGAATTAGTAACCCCTTTTCCTAGAGGATCTTCACTGCTCCATATAAAACGTATGTACCGGTAGGGTTCCAATTCCCCGTTGTTATAAAAGTCTTCAGGAATTATAAAAGGGCAATCAGCATCCCGAAAGTTGAAGCCTAAACGGTGGATTTCCAGCGCGCTGATCATCCAATTTTTGAATCTCCGATACTTAGATTTCCTGGGTTTATAGTCTTTTAATCGCTGAGCGAATGTTGCAACGGAAATCTCATTTTTATGGACCTTTTTGGCATATTGGCCGACAGCATGTTTTCTGTAATAGGTGATGCTCTGACGCAACTCTTTAATTTCATCTTCATCAAGTTCTGTTCCGTATTCTTCGGTGTTAGCCAGCTCTTCTTCTACATACTCAATGTGCGCTTCTTCGTCCCATTCATTCCAAATGGGCATGTGAAGTCGATGAACACAAAAAGAGAAAAAATCAATGGCCAATTGATACAACTGTCGGTGTTTCCTACCCAGGGTGGCCAGCCAATCACACGGCAATAAATTGCCATATGAATAACAGGCATCACATTCCTTTATCCAATAGGGTGTTACTTCCAAATCGGAGATATGAAAGATTACCGTAAGATCTTCGGGTGTAATTCTTTGAAACTCCGATATAATATGGTGTAGTACATCAGAAATGTTGTCCTGTGCTGTCCATTCCTTATCCTGGAACTGTGGATGGCTGCAAACCAGCGGAGCCACCTGTGAAAGCCATTTGTGCATAAGGCCTGGTTGGATCGCCAACTGTGCTTGACAAATAGCCTTCAGGCTCCCGGTTACATGACAAAAGGAATCGTTTCTGGGATCATCAGCTGCCGTTCTACCTTTTCGGTTTGAACGTGGTTTAAATCCTTGGTTTTTTCTGATCTGATTATTTGGATCAGGTTGTCTACCTCGTATTTTGAGAACGGCTTTTCTGTCGCAAGCCCGTCCGGAAGGTGGGGTTTGATTGATGGCTTGCTTGTTGACTTGCTTAATGGCTTGCATTTGTATTGATTTATATAGTCAATCGTTTTCATCCTTTGTTACCAAGAATGGTTGAAAAAGTATACACCCGTTTATCATTTATGATTTCGGGCCCTGTCCAGTTCGCTGTGGTGAGTTCGGGGTATTTACCCGAATAGAACTGCATTACCTCACCGACGGTGAATTCAGGATTCGGGTCGGATAAAGTGATTTCTTCTCCACCTACTGAAGCGGTGAATTCTCTAAGTATTTCAATGACTTCCATGGTGGTATGTTTGTGGTTTAACTATTATAACATTTTCACTGGGTTCAGCGATTTCAGGTATGGTTGCACTTTGCACTCCTTTATTTTGATCGATGATTTGGTTATTGGATTGACTTTCTGTAGAAACAGGTTCGGAAGAGTCTTGTATTTCATCTGTTTTTTGTTCGGTGATATCATCGAACAAACCAGCGCCAAGCCCAGCTTTGGTTTTGGCCTGAATAAGCAACTTTGTAGCTTCCGGATAGCCAGAATAAATTTTCAGAGCTTCCTGAAAGGCAGAAATGGCCTGTCTGGGTTTATTTTCTTCCAGAAGTACTTTGCCCTTATCAAGTTTAACCTTGGCATCAGTTTTCATTTTTCGCTCGTCAGCTTCGATTTTACGGGCCCGTTGAGTCTCCGCTTCGGTAGCGGCCATAGCTGTTTCAAACTTTTTCATATCCAATGAAAATCCGGAAATTGTCGCCATTGGCTTTTGGATCTCATTAAAAAAGTTCTCATCAAGTTCTTTGGCCGTAGCTATGAAACTGAGAGGCGGTATGTGCTTTCGGGCTTTGTCATCAATACGTGGTTCGCTGAAGACTGAAAGTGTCATTTTACCATCTATCTTTTTAATGGTCATCTGAATGTCAAATCCCTCGATCATAGGATCTAACTGTGAAAAGAAATTAGTTTCCATATCAAAAATTGTTTTGGAGTGAATAAATAAACTATTTGAGATAGTCATAAATGGCCATGTCAAGAAGCTCATCGAGGCCGTAGGACTCACTGAAACTCTCTTTAAGGATCTGACACACTTTGTTTACTTCCCTTCCTACCAGTAGCTTGTTATAATGCTCTACCCCATAGTTGACAATAGCCTGCTTGTTCAGGAATCTGAAAACATCGGACAGGTTCCTTAATTCACCGATTAGCTCATATAATGATTGCTCTTTCATAGTTATAATTTTTCCTTACTTCGGTGTGGGCAGGTCTTGCGGGTAATGCACTAAACCACAAAAGGAAGCCTAATTAAAAGGAGGCCCAGGCGGGTGCTGGCCTGCTTTTGCGGGTTTTAATTTGGACCCATTTTTGGTTTAGGGTGGCCAAACCACCTTTGGAAACAATTATACTGTCGGAAGAGCCGATCAGATTGAATCGCAATTGGTGGTATTGAAAGGGCCCCGATAGGTTCGATCTGGTTATTTTTCAAAAGAAGATGTCTGTGATCAACTCAGCCTTGCTCCTATTTCTTCTTTATGATTACTCAGGATATTCTCAAAAACAAAGCACCCGTGTTTTTAATGGGGATCCTTTTACATGGAATGGGGATGGCGAAACGAAAACAAGTGGTTGACATTGGTATTTTGGAGGCCAACTTGATCAAATTTATCTAAAAAGTGTCCCCTTAAAACTAAACTGGCATTGTATCTTTTAGATCGATCATACAATAGGCATATATGTAATTAATATGCTTTTCAAAATACTAATGTGTTGCCTTTTTTAGGATTGGCATCTTGTGGTTACTTCGGTTTTTTAGGTTTCCTTTCGCCCCCGGCAGGGAAAAGGCAGTGGATTTTCAAGCCTTCTGCCTTTCCGTTCCTTACGCATTTAGCAAAGCAATCCCTTCGGGCACTGTCATAATTAGGGCCTTGCGTGTTGGCTAAATAGTCCCTCCTTCTGGGGACGGCTTTAAGGTGCGCAAAATTTGACAGGCTCCGAAAAGGGGGATTGCTAACTTTGCCGAAGGCGGGGGTGAAAGGCGCAGAAAACCACCTGGGCAAGCCATTTGATTTAAAATCCTAAAAAGTGATTTAGGGAAGAGCTTTTTAGCCCTTTTTTTTGGCTTAATTGACTGGGCTTACGATAGTATAGAAATTGGCCTATTAACCTGTAATGGACCATAGCAGTTCTGGGAGCTGTGAAAAACTGAGTTGTCAACATTAGTTGTCAAGGTGAGTTGTCAAGGTGAAGCGGTCAATGGTATGATGTGGCCACGGGGATAGTAGCCTTTGGTCAAGATCACCCGTAGGGTAGCTTGATCCCTTGGGACAATAGCCCGGTGTGGCTTTTTTGTGTGCTGGCGCCCCTAATTTTATTTGTATAATCAATGGTCTGATGTAGAGGTTGATAGAGGTTGATTCCTTTCAAGGTCAATTCAAGGAAAAGAGCAAGTTGCGGTTTACTGTTTTTTATCTCTTAAGAAGTTGCCTTTATCAACTTGCTGATCGGGGTTGTAATAGTAATTCTAAAAAACAACGCCAGGTCTTGTTACTCACTGCTCATTTTTCGCCCACCCGAGACAAAACAATATCAATAAGGTTATTGGACAACCAAAATCCATTTGCAATGAGCTTGTTCAGCTCTGGTTTGAGTAGATCAATAAAACCTAGATCTTTAGCTAAAATGAGTATCCCAATGATTCCAATTGGTTTTAACCCAAAAGTGCTGGCCGTTGATCTAGCCATATTATCATCCATAAGGATAATTTTTGCTCCTAATTCATGGGCTAAAGCAATTGCTTCAGATTCGCCTGCATCCAATTTTTTATTTAGCCCGTGTACAAGAGCTTGGTTTGTACAAATTTTTACGTTGATAAACTCAGCAGACTGCACCTCTAGTGACCCGGGTTTATCAGAATTCGTTATTTCATTGTAAACCATTTCAGGAATCACAATTCCTTCTGGAAATACGCTTGATAATAGATCGAACCGATCAATTTTAGCAGCCATTATTAGTGGCGAACTATTCGATACTATCATTGGTAAAATCAGGAGTTTAGGAATTCTATGGCATTAAGATCCTGGGCAAGATCATCTTCAGTATAGATTGATATATTTTGTTCGGAAAGGAGTTTCATAAAATCAAGTCTGTCCTTTTCAGCTAAAGAAGCAGCTTTAGCAGCGGAAACAGCTTTTCGTTGATACAACCAGATAGCAAATTCTGTTTTTTCAGACTCAGTCAGCTTAGATATTTTTATTTCGTCATCGGTAGTAACAACTTTCATAAATCAAATTTACTAACTATAACGATTATTCTGAAATTGTTGTTATTGAATGTTTGGTGAAAAGGGCGTACAATTCCTATCGGTATACATTTAGTCATGAATGGGCGTGGGTTCCTCAATTGCACAAAAAAAGTTACTTAGTTTTTTTTTGCTGCCTGGCACCCATAGGCAAAGTTTGTGTCGATACCACTTCTCAATGACAATAAATATCCCACTGCAAGCTGACGGCGTATTCAATGGAATTTTGTTTTGACGAAAACCTGGCGTTCTACAAATTTTTCCGCAATTTAACCCGATGCAAGCATTGAGGAATTCTTTAGAATAGGGATGTAAACCGATTGATGAAGAAAAGTTCAAGAAGTTCAATTAATAATTGGCCTTCTTGAATAATGATTATCAAAGCGGTAGCTGAAGTGGGTATCTCATGACACTTTTATTATAATGCGACGCTTAAGGGTAGAATTTTATTGACCTCAATTCGTCCTTAGATGATACAAAAGGAGACCGATAAATAGTGAAAAAGAAATCATTATGTAATGGTTTTACATTCATTCAGCAGGTCATCAAAATTTTTCTTCAATTCTGTTTTTGAATAATTGTTAATGGGTTCAGGGGCAATAGTGCCAAACGATGGGATTTTGAATTGCAGCTTATAGCTTTCCCCGTCTTCGTCGAATAGAAAGAATTGTCCTTTTTTGAGTTTGTAAAACTCCTGGGCACGGTGTTTTGAAGTTTCTTTTTTAGATATATTGATCCTTCGTTCGGTTTTGGAAATGAGTTCATCTGATTTACTATAGCTACGTTGTTCCTTTTCAATTAATTCGAAGAAATGTTCATAAAATTTGGCAGTGTCAGGGTCATTTACTTTCCCGAACATTTTTGTAGATAGGTTTGTCAATATAGCTTTCAGTGTATTTTCATCATAGGTAATGGCCCCCTGTACTTTGTCTTGTAAGCCCCAAACGGTTCCTGTAAGGAATGTTCTCAGTGTGGCGGGAATTCTGGCAAGGTTTGGCAGTTTTACAGTAGAGCCTTCATCTAATAATAAAAGAGATGGGTTCTGATCCCTTTTGGACATCAATCGTATAGCTGTTTGCATAATGATTGCAATGATGGGGGAATGAACCGATTCATAGGTAACGTTATTAACAATGGTCATCATAATGGGGTTTTCTTTGTCATTGACCCGTAAAGAAAAGTCTGAACCTGACATGATCATTGCGATCTCAGGGGTCATAACTTTTTTGATCATAGCCGAGAGTGTTGCTTTTACGGCAGCCATTTGTTTTTCTGATCCCATGCTGTCAAGAAAAGGCGCAGCAAGGATTCGGGCATAGTCGTTTTCTTTTATGAATGCGGCAATGCCCTTGATATCTTTCATGAGTAAAATTCCAGAAGCCATCGGAATATGACATTTTTCCGGGTAGTCCTCTTTTAATCTCCAGGCAATGCCTGATAAGGCTCCGGCAGCAGCTTCGACAAAAAAGTTATCATTCCCACCCTTTCCTTTTGGGGCCAGGTTCTGAACAAATACATCGATAGCACTTTCCATGTCTGCCATCTGATCAATGTAATCGGGATGGATTGGATTGACCTTGTGTGAAAAGTCAGGGTCAGTCAGATAAATAGTTTTAACAGGAATGTGGGAGTCTTTGAAGAAGTAGTAAACAATCTCGGAGAGCTCAAAGTCCTTGTAATCATAAATAATCCCAGATAGCCCAAAATCAGCACAATGTTTTATGATCGGGAGAAAGCCGCTTTTGGTCTTACCTGACCCGGATGCTCCGAATATGGCGAAGCCTCTGATCAGGTCAAAATAATATTTGCCTTTGTCGGTTTCGAAACCGACGAGAAAAGGATTATTTGTATCGGCTTTTTGTTTTTTCTTTGATGGGCTTACGAGCACATCGACCAACAGACTTAATATAAAAGCTGGCAGGAAAATTACCGTTGCATTGATTGAAATAGAATAGTACTGAGGAAGCATATAGTATAACAGGCTTCCTGACACTAGATAGAATGTGATTAAAAGCAGAATTGAGACCCCTGTCTTGGATACTTTAAATATGATAAGGTTAATGGCAGCACAAATGACGATAATGGCCCCAAGGTAAATGATGGCATGCGGAACAGTATTAATGAAGCCGAGCAGTATGTTTATTTGGTTTTTTATATAGTTCATGGTTAGGTAATCTTTACATACCGATCCCTGTCGAATGTCCTATACCCCTGCCTACCATGCCAAGAGTTTTTTCGAATAGCTGGACAGGTAACCCGGCAGGGTTCAATTTTACAGCTGCTGCAACGGCTTTTATAGCTTCTTTTCGAAGCCTGTTTTTCATCGACTGAGGAGTTGTTGGGGCATAAAGAAGTTTGCTTGTCACAGGGTCTTTAATGGCTTGAGATACAAGCCTCTTAGCGATGTTGTTGGCATCCAAAGAAGTATTCATTAAGGATTTGACGAACTTTTCAGCATCATGTATTTTGCCATGACGGTATTGGAAAGATTCTTCTATGGCACGGTTGTAGCCAAATTTTTTGTCAAATATGGTTTCAACCTTATCAACAAATTTTTCCCGATGAAAACCTATGCTCACTTCTTTTCCATTGAGTTTGTTCTTACTGCCACGTGAATTGGCCAAAGGTGACATTGAAGTTGACTGGCTCATGTCTTGTCGGCTTACGATAATATGGACATGCGAATTCAGCCCTTCTCTACAGTTACCAGGCAAGATTACTGTCCCTTCAGCATTGCGCACATAGGTTTTTTCATGTTTGTCAATGCGTTTTTGTAGGGAATCGGAAAGCTTCATGGTTTCTGATTCTGCTTTGATGGCGTTGATTTCCCTGCGGATGTTCTGGTTTGTTCTGAATTGAGCGGAGTATTTGGTGTTTTCGGGTTTATATATCCGTGATTTTTCCAATTTGGCAAAATAAACAAGATCACTTCCGGTTATTTGACGGCCATTGACAACCCTGTTCATATCTGTGGCATACTGATCCATAACAGAGCGTGTATAGTCTTTTAATTTAGAAGGATCGTTCTGAATGTGTGCCAATTCTTTTTCACTTGGGTTGATGGTGAGCATATAGAATTTGGCGTCCTTGGATTTTAGGCCTTTGTTATTATGATCAAGTATATCTTGAACTTTGTAGGGAGAAACCACTTCTTGATGGTGGGAAAAAAAATACTCTTGTGCAATGCTATCTTTACCAATATTTTCTTTTTCCAGGTATTCAACCAAATCCTTTGACGAACCTTTGTTGCTGGAATGTTCTTTCGGTGAATGGATTTTGATATACATAGGCCTATTTTTTATCTAAGATGAAACATTTGATATAATCGTCCTTTAGCGGTGATTCACAGATATATAATTTCATAAGTGTCCTGGCCTAATAATATTTAATGGAGTTATAAAATTTCTTCGCCTTTATTTCGAAAGAAATATTTCTTCGCCCCTGCCCTTCTCCAATGATAAGTTTGAGACTGTTGTTGCTGTCAAGAGAGAACTTCCTAAAGCGCATAACAAATAGGGCTGTTTCATCTGGTGCTACACTGACAGGGAAGTTGTTCAATTCCAGATAGGGTGTTGAATCATCGTCATCGTCTATGCTGGTGGCTGATTTTTTCCTTTTGGTAAGAATAAACCAGTTGATTAGATCGCTATGAAAAGTTACAGGCGAAGTATTGGTGATTTTGATAGAGATAGAGATAAAATCATCATTGCCAACCAGGTTATTGACATAGGCTAAGACGCCGTTACTTTCAGTACCTAATGTTAGCCGGTCCTTAGTGTAGTACAAAGTGTCTGAAGGGGTAAGTGTGCTCAACTCATACGCTGGGATTAGTTCATTGGTAACAGGTGTGGTTGTGACGTTCTTTACAGTTTTTGTGGGGGGCCTTACTGTCCTTACTGTGTTCGTTTGGGAAGGTGAAATTGCAATACCGGAGGTGTTAGGAATTTCATAGAAATATTTATCAATTTCCAAACTATGCACGATATCGACATAGAAAATGGCGCTGTCACAAAGAATAGTAAGGTTCGATGTTGGGAACTTCTTGGTAGAAGTAGCCTGAAGTATAAATAGGTTGGACTTTAGCATGCTGAAAGAAAAGAATTCCTTTTCAAGTCCGGGGCGGATTTCAACGATGTTGTGATGCACGGGAAGTTGGACTGTAACAACTTTGACCGGACTGATCTTTATAGAAAGATTTTGGGCCTGGGCAAAAAGGCCCGTTGAGAAAAAAAGGAGTAAAATAGTCTTCATTGGTGTAGTACTCTTAATTTGAATGTCATTGATGCAGGTATAGCTATTTTTTCTTGTAGCCTCCCTCCTAGTTTAGGGCTCAGAGAAATAGGAATACCGGTAAATGGAATTGTAACTGTGGTTTTAGAAGAGGCACCATCAACCACCTCATTGAGCTTGTCTTTGGTTTTTTTTGCAAATTCATTTTCTGACTGGAGGGGTAAACCTTCATTGTAGTCAGAATGAAATACAGCGAGTTGTACCGGAATATTTCCGTCAAATGTTTCAACTTGGTTAATGCGGATAAGCAGGCGGTTACCAACTTTTGAAACAACTCCTTTCATTACGGTATTTCTCGGAATGTTAGTGTCGTTCCTCAAAGGGATACTTTCGGTATTTCTTAAGTTAATACTTTGATCGTTGCCAATAACGAGCGTTTGGTTTTCGATAAACTTACCCTCATAGTATTTATCGTGGTTATATTGCTGGGATGAATTTGATGTGCTTTTCTTATCAAGGGGGTTTGATGTTCTGTTAAGCTCGAAGTTTGCAAATTCATCTTCTTCGGAATTATCTTCTTTTTGTCTAATGACTATTGGCTGGCTTGAATTATTTTTTCTGGTATTTCTTGGAGGTTGCGCACTTCGTTTTGGTACTGCTGTGGTAACAGGCGAAGAATAACTTTGATCTTGCTGTGCGGTTACCAGCTGTCGTTTTAGGCTGTCTATTACATATTGCTGTCGTTCTTCTTGAGTAATGAAGGCCAAAGAATCAGGTGAAGCTGTTTCACCCAAAAAGGGAACTTCAATGGGTTTTGCATCTGGTTCGTTGCCTTTTTCTCGTTCTTGCTTATAGGCGTTTAATTTGGTGTCATAATCAGTAGTAGCGATTTTTGAGGGATTTGTAGGGGTTGAAAAAGTAGTATTAAACTGACCTAGTTGACCACTATCATTGTCATCGTCGCCAAAGACGATGACAACATAAACGACCATAGCTAGAATGACAATAGCAAACACTGATAAGACAAGGACCTTTTTTTTGGTTTCTTGGTTCATGGCTTTTCAATTTTAATCCAGGGCGATTCCCTGTAATTGTGAATAAGTAGCCCATGAATATTAAGTGGCCAATTTGGTTCAACGAAGCTCAGTTGACCTAACACTGTCATATGATAGGTGTCTGCCAGGTCTTGACGGGTCAAAGGATAGACAGTTATAGCCACAGTACATTTAAAATTGTAAGGTGAATCATAGCCACTTGTTTCAATACTTCCATCTATGATGTTTGATTTTTGTCCAAGTGACTTGCGGATTATATCATTGTACCATCCTTTACTTTCATAAAATTCTTCGAGTTTCTTACCCTCTTCACCAGATATTAGCCATAAGCCCTTTTCACGTTGTGTGATCATATTGCTTTGATCAAAAGTGTAATAAGAATCAAACCATTTGGTCAGGTGGTCCTTGAGTTGGATGTCTGCGACTTCTTTACGTTCAACCCATTTTAGTGGCATTATTTCACCATTGGCGCTTAATACCAGGGCATGGTTCATGTGGTATTTATAGGTACTGTACGCAAAAACCAGCGCACCCAAAGAAATAAGCGTTGAGACAACCAAAGTGGTAAGGACTATTATGCGGTTTAGCCTTAAAGACCTGTATATATCGTGTTCTGCTGCCATATTTAATTGAAAATTTTATAAACGATGTCACGAGACCCTTTGAACAGTTTAAATTTTACCCATATGATAAAGAATACTACAATAATCAGTGGTGAATAAGCACCTGGATAAGTGCCTGTTGTACCCGTAATATTTTCAATGATTGCTTCGCTCTTTTCATAGATAACATTAGTAAAGGCGTTCACAAGGAAATAAGGAATGATCAAAAGATATATGGCAAAATACAGGCCTAACCAATTCCAGAACCACTTGCTTAATTTGGGGTGGATAGAAAAAGCCAAAGCAATGCCCCCTAAAATTCTTAATATACCAAGGAAGAAAAAGCGCTCTGCAATGAAAGTTCCAAAAATCAAGAGGTCGATAAACCAAGCGATACCTTTGGCAGACTGCACCAATGAGTAGGTTGGATCTGAAATCATTTTTTGGACAAGAAATGCGGCATCTTTGAGGGTGTCTGTCCAGTCACGATTACCATCTACGGGAATGTCGTCAACGGTTTCAAGGCCCATGTCTTTTGGTTTGACTTGAAAATTTGCATAATAGGTTTCTACAAAGCCAAGTATATAATCCATAAATGCAAGGAGTTGATCATAGGACAGCAAAATGATTATAAACCCAATGCCTTTCATGATGTCTTTTGGATTGACCGGCATAGGCTTTTGATCAGCATCTTTGATGAATTAAAATACTGCCCATACCAGGTTACAATCAGCACACAGAGGCCTACGAATTTGAGCCCTGTTATGACAACGAATATCGCCTGGTCATCCAGCATTTCGTTGTAGACCTCGAGAAGAAAGTTATAGTCAAATTTCATTAATTGAATACGCTGAACATATTTCGTTTTCCAGCAATTTTATTATAGTTATCAAACATTCGATTCACGTCATGCAAGCCTGCACTTACACGTCGGTTCATGTCAAGAAGTAATTGAAGGCGTTCACTGTCATTCATTTTAAAAAATCCATCTTGGGTGATTGAAGTAATCAGCGCTATGGTACGGTTGGTTGCCGTAATGACATTGGTAAAATTGTAAACGATCATATTTATTTCTGCTGGTGAAAATTGCCCTGATTTTTTAACAAAGGAAATGGCATCTTCTGCTCTTTGAATGGTCACTTGCTGGCTGTGTGCTGTGCGTGTGACAAGTTCAAGTTGTTTTACTGTATTGCTGACTTTGGTAATGATTTGCCTTGTTTTTTCCAATGCACTCACTGTCTTCTTTGCTTGCTCTAAAGTATTCTTAGAGGTGATAATAACTTCAGTAATTCGGGCATGGGAAACCGGGTCGGTGACCACTGAAGGAAACTGTGCAAAGGCGTTCAGAGAAATTAGTAAAGCAGAAAGGGTTAAAAAGTTTTTCATTGCACTACTATTTAGATTTCATGTATTCTTTGATGGCTACAGACATGTCATTATGTTTTTTGTAGAATTTCATTATTTCAAGGTGTTCTGCACCCTCAGTGAGATAGGCACATCGCACTTCTTCTGCCAATTGAAGCCGTAGTATATTGCTGTGTTTTGCTCTTCTGAACATGAACTCAGAATATTTATTTTCGGCATCAGCGGAAAAATTATTGGTGATAGACTTCAATTGATTATGCTCGTGCTCTGAAAATCTGAAACGCTTGACAATAGCCTCATACCCGCCAATATTGTTGAGTATAAAGTAAATCTGAATGTTGTCGATAATGGATTCTGCGATACTGTTAGCGGGAAGCTGATTAGGAGACTGTAAGACCATGCCTAAAGATCCCTCCTGTTTTCTAATGGCTTGAGCCTTCCATGCAAGGGTATTTAGGACATTTGGAAATTCCATTTGCTTGGCACACTCATCGTAAAATATGAACCCTCGTTTAGATTTATCTTCCCAAATCAATTTCCTGTCAATTACATTGCTCAGGTTTAACAGAATTGAAATAAGCAATGGGTCCCCTTGGGCTTTGTCGAACTCATTAATGACAAGTCGTTTTCCCTTCAGGTCAATATTGAATTCTGCGACACCTTCAGGAAATAAGAAGGCGTATGAACCATCTCCCACGAATTCACTGGATATATGAAGGAATTGTTTAGCATTGAATAGCTCATTATCTATTTCAAGTTCGCTTTCAAGGGCTTTTTCTTTGTGTAGAAATTCAACAAAGTAGTAGAAATTTGGTAGCGAATGTTCGGTATCAACGGTCTGATAATAATACTGTAAGATCTTGCGTATAGAAACCTGCTCCTGGTCTTCCATAGCATTATCACGCTTATAGATCGTGCGAATAAACTCTACCAGCTCATTGATTTTTAGCAGATCTGGCTTCTCTCCTTTTGGTACAAAAAAAGGATTGATGCCAAGTGGCTGTCCTGGTTCAAACTGAAGGTATAAGGTAATATCAGGATAAAGTAAAGCGAGCTTTTCATAAGACCCACCCAGATCATTGATAACCATGTAATAACCCTGATCAAGGAGCTGGCATAATATCGTATTGGCAAGAACAGATTTTCCTTCTCCTGTCGGCGCAACAATAAAGAAATTACGGGCTTTGATGTAACGTTTTTTTGCATCCCAAATGTCTTTTTTTATTGGAAGATTAAAAATTCTTTCATTAAAGAAAACACCTTCTTCATCTTGGGTGAAACTAGATACATTACTGAAAAGGCAAAGGGCTTGTTGAAGATCCAGAACAAACGCGTTTGGTTGGTTAAGACCCGAAACATTGGTGAAAAACGAATGGTTGTAAATATTGGCCTGATTATTTCCTGTCGGAAAGTAAGGGGTGATATCAAGGTCTTTGAAGCGTTGTGTGATCTGGGTTTGATAGCTCTGGTATTGTTCGGGTGTCTCAGCAAAAAATGAAATATTGTAATGCGCTCTGACAAGACGGATTCTTTCATCAGAAGAGATCTCTTTAAGATACGCTGTTAATTCTTCACTCGACTGTTCATTTTCAGGTGCAAACTGACGGGCCTTGTAAAAATTGCTCTGCTGCTCCCTTATGTCATTTTTTAGCTCTCTGTGATCATCAAGATATACAATTTGTGTGTACACATGATCAAAAGTCAGTTCAAGACCAAAAGAATCAAACATGCCTCTATGAAACTGATAGTCCCCGCTACTTGCTTTTGAATCCACAACACTTGTGGATATATTCTCCGGCAATTGCCTGTTGCTGGTAATGGCAAAAGTTCCTACACGTTTATCGCCTATGTGGAATTCATCTCCTTTTCTTACTGTATCGGTTATCCGATCATTGTAGAAGCCATTAAAGTAGCGTTTGGCCATTGAAGTGCCGTATCCTTTTTTTAATGGTGCAACGGTCAGGTGGTGGGAACTTTTTAAAAATCCAACTGCCTGGTTAATCTCTTCAACAAATGTCTGGTCAATAGCAGTCTGGGTTTGTATTTGTTTTTCGTTGGGTGGTTTTTTAAAGGGGTTTGCTATGCTTCCATTTTTCAGATAGCGACTGCCAGCATTAATAAAGTAAATGTTGCATACGTGGGAAGTGAACACCTTACCTGTAGCATGTTTTTTTGCTGCCTTTTGAAGAAATGTATCTTCGGGCATGTTTGATGCTTTGAACTGTTTTTTGACATAATAATCTTGTTTGACAAAAACACATTTGGGAAGGTTTTTTAATGCTTTGTACCAAAGGGCATGTATTTCTTCAAATTGCTTTTCTGATAATGAAAATGCTTCAGGAAGGATTACTCTGTAGGCAAGAATTTGATCCCCATTAACAGATTGGGTTAGGTTGTCTTTTTCGTAAAGAATAGGAGAATGTTCCGATAACTTCATCATATGGCCTGGGGGAGTTAAAAGATGTCATTATGAATGCTTTTTGGATGTTGAGCATCGGAAATACGATCAAATACTTTGTTGTTGTATATATAATTTGATCCGAAAATTGTAAGGGTAAAAAGGACAAGTGATAGGAGAGCGGATAAAAATGTTCTCGTAGCAAGAACAACAAATATTCCCAAAAGAAGTGCTCCCAAACATGAAAAAAACGGAACCATCGCCATACCCATCATCGTAGGTTCTGATTCCGTATTTTTATTGACCTTGAAAGTTTTCACCATTCTTAGAAATTCAACACTAATGAGTATAAGAACTCTATTACTACCACAAGGATTATTGCAGCCAGAAGGAAAAGACCAATTTTGGTAAAGAACCCCTTCCAGTCTGAATCTGTACCCATTACTTTACCAATATTCATGATACCACCAATTAAAGCTATCCCAGATATGGCAATGGGATATAACGGACGCAGGGTGTTGGTAAGGAAGTTTCTTGCGGGTGATGCAAGGTCTGGGGAGTCCTGGGCAAAAACGAATGTTGACAATAACATAAAAGTCAACATTAATAACGATTGTTTTTTCATAATAAGGAATTTGCAAATTAACGTTTAATGACACTAAAGTATGGTAATACCATAGGACTATATTCGTTTACTTCACTTATAATTCCAAATAATCACATCATTATTATTTATTTTTTCCGCCTTTGATGCGTTCACTTCGCTTACGTTCTAACGCCCTTTCCTCTTCAGGACGTGGAACGATTTTTTTTTCGGTGGCAAATAATAACTCCAAAGCTTCATCTAAACCTTGCTCCTGGGTGTAACGAAAGTCACCATTGAGCTTTTTGGTGTAGATTAAATCAAGAAATTTGTCGAATTTCTTTGCGTTGATAAGAAAAGACTTACGTTCAATAGTCTTCTGATCGACCTTCGCAGGTTTTTTCTTTTTTGGTTTGTCAGTTTGCGTAGATTCCTCCTTGGTTCCATCATGAGATGTTTCTGGTTGGTGTGTATCGGTTGTTTTTGATTTGTCAGGTCCCAAAGCGTCCAAGGCATCACCTGTGATCGGTTTTATTTTATTTTTTCTAAATGACTTTTTTGGTGACTGTGCCATATCTGATTAAGGTTAGTTTTTACTTGGATCTTTTGCTTTTTAGAAACGCCTGAAACTTGTTGGCCAGTTCAGTATTTCCCGTTTCGTCTTCTTGATTTGTATCGTCTTCAGTTACCGCTACCTGCTTGCGCTCATAGGCTTTTCCGTTTATATCCAGTCCAAGCATTTCATTGGTAAGGTTCTGATAATCTTTAGAACCGTTACTTTCCTGTTCCATCTGGGTATCGTAGGAAAATACATCAAGCTGTCTTTCGGAGGACTCTGCCAGCGCAATAGCCCTTCTCACAAATGTTTTGAAAACCTTCCCATCAACGGCCTTCCTGACATCATCAGCTATGTCCCGGCTCAAGATCGTCCGCTCATCGTGTTCTGTAAAGAAGACACCTGACAGGTCAATTCCGGTATTTAGCCTTTTTGCCAAGCGGGTCATCATGTTTAAAACTGTTTCGAGGCCTTTGGTACTAAAGCCATGTGCTCTAAGAGGTATTAGAACTTTGTTGCATGCCACAAGTGCATTGATGGTAACAAGGTTTAAATCCGGTGGACAATCAATTAAGATGTAATCATAATTACTGCAATGAGATTCGATATAATTCTTTAGTAAATTCTCTGGTCCTATTTCATGTTTGAGCTCTTCAAAATTGGGATGATTGATATTTGCTTCAAAAGAAGAAAATTCCTTATTGGATGGAATGACATCAATGTTGTTCGCGTATGGGTACACCTTATGATCCGAAGTTTGTAAGAGCGCTTCCAGAATGGTATGCTCTGGCTCTATTGCAATTCCAAGTCCATCAGAGAGGTTTCCCTGTTGGTCAGCATCAATCAGCAAAACCTTTTTGTTGTGGTGCAAAGCAAGGCTTGCCCCTACGTTGATTGCTGTAGTTGTTTTACCAACTCCTCCCTTTTGATTTGTTACTGCTAATGTTTCTGGCATAAGTTTCTTTGTTTGTAATTAAACACTGTAATCGTTTGATATCAATAGTCTGATATACTCTGTAATTTTAATCAGTTAATATCAGGTTTTTGATATAGATTGTAAATCTATGTAATTCATTACAATATATATCAATTGATATATATTAATTGTTATTATCTGATATTCATTACAATTCTTATCTGTTTATAACTATAAATATTAATTCCTCCCTTTTAATTACTATCTATATCGTTTAATAGCTATTAATTATCATCAATAGCATTTAATTACACTCAATATTAATCAATAGCTATAAGAACGATTTTAAGGGCTTTTTAAGGACTTAACTGCTGTGCTTGTTAAGACAGACCGCCAACAGGGTATTTAGAGCCTCTAAGAGGCCTTCATTCGGAAAATACGCTGTATCTCGTCGTTGAGTCCTTCTACAGCAAAGCCATTCTTGCGAAAACTGCCTTGTTTATCAAGTTTAACAAACAGTTCCTGATGACGTATCAACTGTTTTTCTGCTTTCTCTAATTTGATTTGAGTGTGTTGAAGGTCTTCAGCAAGTATGTCGTAACCGACATTCTCTGCTTGTGGTTTGGAAACAGCTTCTTTTTCATCAACTAAATTATAAGCATGGTTATCCGATAGCTTTAGAAGGGCAACTGTCATTGTGTGAATGCCGTCTACCTGGGAACGGATAGGTTTGAGAATATTCTTTTCCTGTTCTCTTATAAAGGAAATCAGGGTTTTGTTGAGTTTACCCATTTCGTTCTGAACTTCCTTTTGTTCATGTTCCATTGGATCATAACCAGTTTTTTTGAAGTAGGTGACCATCTGACCAAAGAGTTTCGAATATTTGCGATCCCATTTAGTGGCCAGTTCTTCAAATAATTGCTTATCTTCTTTTTTGATTCTAAGGTGATCGAAACTCATGATATAAAGGGAGAATTAAATATGGATAGGTAGTAAATGTTACATTAATATATACAATACTAAGCTATTTAAAAGGTTTTTAATTCTTTTGTTACACTTATGTAACAAAAGTGTAACATTCGATAGGTCATAAACCATTGATTTATAGCAAGATGTCAAATCTATTCAAGCTCTGCGTGAATACATCTCGCTTACCGATTCGCCCTACGGGCTTTCGCCAACGGCGGGACTTAGACACTTTTACTTTTTTTTAACTCAGGAGGAAATTTCTAATTGTTGCATTAAGGCTTACAATAATGTTCTGTTTGTGAACATTAGGATGGTAGAGAAAAAGGATAAGTGACAACCTTCTTTTTAATATTTTGGGATTTGATTTTAACCTTTGAATACAAAACCAATTTGAAGTATTCGCAAATTGTATCAAACATATTTTGAAAAATGGTTGATTATTGAAATGAACTTGTAAGAGTACTTAGTATTAATCGATTGGATATACTCGAATACAAAAGAAAACAAAGTGATAAAAGTACTATACTTATGCCTCACTAAAGTATCCATGACAAAGAAGTAATGATATCGAAAAATGGATAATCAGGAAAAGAACTGACCCGGATTAAGGGTCAAAAAGAGTATAGTCATCCTTAAAATTTGAAAAAGTTGCTACTAAAATGATGTTTGTTATTCTTACAGGACTAGATGGATTGTTTTGGACAGCAGTTTACCGAGTAGAAATTTATTCAACATAGTGCGGCTTAAACAAATAATAAATGGTGATGCTGGTTCTTTCGGGTGCAAATAAAAAGGGGCGAACCCACTAATTCACTTCATAAGAAACAGTTTATATTGGCCATCAATAAGACAAGCTGACCAGTGGCAATGTCAAAAGTCCATTTGATTATAGATGTCTCTGCTTGACTTAACCTTTAATTTTATGAGTATAATCCATAGTCCCCAGTGGTGGCAAAACAGAGATAAAATACTGTAACCGGTTTAATATTGGAAATTGCCGTGCTAAATGTGTATGGAAACGGCTTTTTTTGTTTCCCCCATTAGCATTTGCTGTGCGTTGGCAATAAATCTCCAATCACCTGAGTTCGAATGGCAGTCCTTTTCCAGGGTGTAATGAGATGGACGGGAATTTGGTGATTTTAAGCGGGCAGGCTTTTTTGGGCAGGGGTTATTCTACACGAACCGGTATAATGTCCCTATCTTTATAGAACCTACGTATGAATCGTTTGGTCCTACGGGCATAAACATTTATTACACTCCATTCAATGTTGTTCTTTTCAAGATAGGCTACGTAGGTTGTAATCTTGTGGACAAAGGCCATGTGATTAGTTTTTTTGCTGCCCATATACGCTTCTATCGAATAGTCATTCTTCTTTTTGAACTCCTTAATATCAGTCGATGTAGTTTGTAAGGCCATGTGAAACAAAGATAATCCGGTACTAGATCAAATGCCAGAAAAATGGACATTGAAAGAATATCCGAGCAAATTTAAAATGTATGATAAACAGTTTCCCTTTCTGGAAAAAGTTTAGGTATTAAAAAAAAGGAGTTAGGTACCCCTTTTTTTTTGATTTTGATGTTTTTTCAAGCTTACTCTGCTTGTGTAGAAGAACCACCACAAATCATGAGATCCGAAGGGTTTGCATCTACATGCATTCTATTTTGATTGGAGCCGTTTATGTCTTCGTACTCGCTGTAAGAAATCTCACCAGCTACGGTTACTTCAGTTCCTTTGGTTAGACATGCAAGAAATTTTTCGTTTACTTCTTTGGCGTAGATTCTTACATCATGCCAGTCTGTTTTTTGCTGATGTTCTCCGTCTTTATCGGTGTAAAATAGTGAAGAGGCTACTTAAAATTCGATAACTGAATTGCCATTTTCAAAGTTTTTTGTTTCGGCATCTTGTCCAATTCTTCCGGGTACGATTGCTTTAGCTTTCATAATTGTAAAATTTTAGTTTTTAAATGATTTTAATTTTCGCTTCAATAAAGGGTATTGACGTGAATCACAGTTAGACAATAAAAGATTGGAGAAAAATCGGAGGC
The DNA here is from genome assembly GCA_963976505.1 of uncultured Reichenbachiellaceae bacterium. Lineage (GTDB taxonomy): Bacteria > Bacteroidota > Bacteroidia > Cytophagales > Cyclobacteriaceae > CAXBNB01. The sequence continues at coordinate 9,291 of CAXBNB010000001.1, read as the reverse complement.
AGTCCGTAGGAGACCGATAACGAGCGTAACGAGAGGTTTTTTTTAATCTTAGGCTGAAAGCCGTTTTTTGGTGTCTGTGAGGAAAGACCCAATTTTAAGTGAAAATTCCTAAATCCAGGTGAAAATATCTTGAATCTTTATCTGCAATTATTGCAAGGTAAGGTTGTATCTGGAGAAAAGATGTTGCAATCAATTATTGATAAATGTTTTAATTTGTGTAAACCTCTTAGATTCAGTGGAATCACTTTATAGGACAAATAGTGGCCACAACAAAATACACCTATTGGCTATTATTATCAATTGTGATTCAGGTATATGAGTCTTGTTAAGGAATATAAAGAGAGCTGAAAGTGTTAGTAATATTCAAACCTGAACGAATGCAGGTTCTTAATCAACTCGCCATGTATGGTAAACATCGGGTGTTTTTTGTGGTGTTGATGCCAAAAACTTAAAAGCCGAAAACAATCAAACTCGATAGAGTGGGAGCGGAGCAACTCGAATTAAGGCCACAAATATTTTTGACTGTTATTAACACTTATGGCCATTCGGGAAAATCTGCAGCAGCACATCCGGCTAGCTCACCACTCGACAAGGCCATATTGCGTTAACACTTTTTCGCGCGCAAAATTTTATTTGGTTAAATTTGGCTTTACATCTATCGCTTGTTTAAGTGAGCAGGGTTCTGCATCACCATTTATTATTTGTTTAAAGATGGCATTGAGAGAAGCAAATTGTATAAATCGCTTGACCAATTTTGGGAAGAAGGTCAAACACCTTTAAAAAGGCTTAATTAGTGAATATCTATTAAGCTTTTTATATTAACTATATTATATTACTTATTATAGGAAAATAAATTATTGATAATCAGAGAGTTACAAGGCTTATTCCCTACCAAAAGTTGACTGTTTCCACCTTATCTCCTACTGAAAGTTGACATTACACCGCTTCATCCCCTACTAAAAGTTGATCAACTGGCATTTTATCTCCTACCAAAGGTTGACACTAAGGATTTTAACAAAAGTATTTAAGCCATAACGGAATGAAAACAAGCTTTAGAGTATCAAAACACAGTTTATGCCCTACTGGGAGTTGACCAGCGTAGTCATTTAAATAAAAATGTAGAAGTTTAATGCCCTACATAAAGGTGACGCATGTAAAAGAGGATTCGTGTAGTCTTATAAACTTATTATTTTAGCCAACCTTTGTTTATCCCCTACTATAAGTTGTCGCGCAAATTAGAGTCATAGACCATCTTAAGGCCAAAAAATTGAGATACGGGGTATTCATGTCAATTTTATTCCCTACCAAAAGTTGACATAACAGATTGACCAGACCATGCTAGATCTATTTATTTTTAGTTCGTCAGTATTTGCTTACTCCCTACTAAAAGTTGACATTTAAGCTTAACAAGCTAATTTGTCCAGTTTTAATCCCGCAGATCAAAATGTGAACAAATGTAGAAATGATACTGGTATGATAATAGGAGGTGGTTTAATCCCTACTAAAAGTTGACACTAAGCTTGAAGTATAAATATTTAAGATATGACACCTTAAACCAGCATTAGAGCATCAAAACATGATTTATGTCCTACTGGAAGTTGGCCTGTGTACTCATTTCCCTTACAAGAGGGGCCGTTTAGTCCCCTACCAAATGTTGGTACGTACAAAATGGCCTTTATGTGGAATTTTAGACCTTTAAACTTAGTCAACATTCGTTTGTTACCTACTGAAAGGTGACACTTTGAACTATAGAGATAGCATGTGCTAACATCACAATAATTGAAGTTTGGTACAATAATGTCCTTTTATTCCCTACCAAAAGTTGACGTAAGAGCTTGGAGAAAGCTTAGTAGAAAAATTTATTTTCGTTTAGCCAATATTTGTTTGTCCCCTACTAAAAGTTGGCATTTAAGCTCATTAAACCAATGATTTAGTTCTTGACCCCCTCTAAAGTAAACTGAGGATGAGTGTAAAAATGATATTGAGAGAATAAATGGCGTGAGTTTATTCCCTACCAAAAGTTGACAAGGTTGCGATTTTATTCACTACTTAGTACCTTGCGGAGGTAGGAGAGTGCAAAGTGTAGAAAATAAGAACCCTTTAAATAATATGAATGACATCCAATCCACAGATGAGGTAGGAGAGGGGGTACAGATTGAATTGCCTCTTGCTATAGCTGTCAAGAACGTATCGCCGGAATTCTATAAAGTTGTACAACCGAATGTTCTTATCAATGCATCAAACTCAGTCTTTAAAATATCCGAACATAGATTATATACTGAGGTGTTGTCCATAGATCACAGGGCAGAACCTAGTCGGCTAATCTATAGCTTTCCTTATAGAATATTCAAGCCGCATCAAAAGAAGGCCACTGCCAAAGCATGGACTGAAGCAAGGACAATTATAAGGCATATTCAAAGCAGGGTATTAGAACTTCCAAAGGATTATGTCGAATCTGTCTATGGCAAGCGCTTTAATGGTGTGACATTTAATCCATTTCCTAAAGTTTGGTATGCCGATGGCTATTTTAATGTAGAACTTGAGCGTGATTTTAAAAAACTGCTTGCAATGACCCGAGATCATTTTACACGAGGGGAATTGGAGTTGCTACGTGACTTAAAATATGAGTGGTCTCATAAAATCTATTGGCTCATTCGAGATAAGCAACCGTGGAAAGGAGTGCTTGAAATCGGGGTAAACGAGTTGAAAGAACTTCTGGGTATAGCTGGGAAATATGAAAAGAGATATGATAATTTTAAGGCAAAGGTATTGAAACCTGCTATGCTGGAATTGAAGGGCAGCTGGGCTGAATTCGGTATTAAAGAAGTGCGTGGTGGAAAGGGAGGTAGAGAAGTTCTAAAAATAAAACTGATGTTCAAAACTGATGTACGTCAGGAGCTGAGAATGCAAAAAGATTTAAGGTTCAAGTTTGAAATTGACCTTGCCGGGTGTGACATCCCCGTATCTACCATTCATGATATTAGGAGAAAGATTTATTGTGAAGATTTAATTATCGAAGATGGCATGATTGCCTGGGACTATTTTTATGTGGAGCAGACCATAGACATCTGCCGTAATAAGAAGGGTGTTAAAGATTTGACCAAGTATTTGTTTAAAGCTTTGTACCAGGGAACCTTCATAAAGGAAGTTGAGGCACGGAGAAAAGAATTTAATCCTAGTCGTCAAATGGGTTTAGATGACTTTGGTGAGAAAATCAAGGCTGGCAATAAAGTATATTCAAGGACACTGGAAGAGTTTTTAAAGGAGGCCAATGAAATGGGTATGACTGTAGATGAGTTGTGTAAAAGAGCAAGATACGAGATTATCGATACCCCCGATGGTAAGATGGCTGTCAAGCTTGACGTATGAAAAAGTAATTAAAGAGACATAAAGCTACAAATTGACATAGCCCGAAATTTATTTCCAGTAACTACTTTTTGGTGATTTCAGAACTCTAAATACGTAGTTTTTTTTATGTGTTTGTTGTTAATAAAAGACATCCATCGCTAGGTTTTTTTCACTATTAACATACTATTATAACATATTAACGGTTTCGACTGACCTGCACTCTTGTGGAGCATAACCGGAATTCATTTTTGCTAACAGTTCATAGGTTTCGGGCAAATCAATAAGGGTTTAAAAGTCGATGCATCAAGACTGTTGGTTAAGTGAGCAACACCAAATAGCCCTAAAAGTCCCATAATTTAACAAAATAAGCCGTCTGGGTGCGCGCAAAATATAAAGTCTCGTCCAAATATTGACTTTCTTTTTCTGCCAAGTTTCTTGAATTAAATGTTGCCTTTCTATATATAAGTCAACATTTTTTACCCACATTTTATGTATATATTTAATTTTTTATATAAAATGATCTTTTTATAACGTGAATAACATTGAAGATATAAAGATGCTCACTTACCTGGTTTTATGCCCGGTAGAGGTTCAACGTGTTGTTCTGGCATTTGCCGATAAAAAGGTTGTGGAAAGTGAAAAGAAAAAGAAACTTAAGGGAGGACATGAAAACCCATTAATCAAATGGATGAATAACAATGGTGTAGTTCAAATTAGTGATGCTGATGTTCAAGGTTGGCCATTGTATATGTTCTTTAAAGAGCAGAGAGATGTGGTGCTCATTACCCGTAATGATATGCTGCTGTTCTTTTACAGGGACATGAAAAAACTTACCGTGGGGGTGGAAAGGAATTTGATTGAATTGAAACATGAATTTTCAGCAAGGCTTTATGCTTACTGGTTGTTAAGCAGAACGCCGTCAAAGTTGGAAATGGTGCTCACTGATTTGGTCGAATTATTTGGTGTGAGACCTGACAACTACAAGTCTTACACTTTGATTGAAAAAAAGATTCTTCATCGAGTAAGTGGAAGACTGGCTGCACAGGGCATAAAGATTACTTATAAAAGAGAACCTATAAAGTATGCAAAAAAGTTAGTCATCTCATTTTATGAATGATTGACGATTTCCAATGACGCAGGTAATTGTTGAAATACTCACTCCGCCATTACAAGGAATGTAAATGGGTTGAAGTGACAGCATTAAAAGTGAAAGCTGTATGAATCGAGAAGTTTTAAAAAAAATTCAAGGCCTGCTCTTTTCTTGTACTATATATACAAAATTTATTGTTTTTGCCATCATCTTGATAATGACATTTGAACAGGGGGTTGCACAAAAGGCAAAAGAATTGAGAATTAAAGGGCCTGTTAAAAAAAATGTCTTTAAGAATAAAGCAAAAAAGACCCGTGGTTTGTTCACCCCGGCTATGCTCCTTGATGGCAGTAAACAGGTAGGAGGGAGGTTTGTTTGGATACCTAAAGGTTGGGGGGCTGAATTTGAAGGCGGCTATAGCCTGAATGGAAATTTTACTGCTGAAGTAGGAGTGGGTATTCATGTAGAAAAAAGAAACGAAGTGGAAGTGAACAGGATCCCTGTTCACTTAGGCATAAAGTACAAACTGATAGATGCGAATAGAATTTTCTTCCTGTATGGAGGAGTGGCTTTCAACTCTTATTTCCAGTCTTACAACAATATTGAAATTACCAACCAACCAGTTAAAACAATAGTTGGCCCTTCGGTTTTTGGAGAAGCTGTATTCAGCCTTAAACAAAAACTAGGACTTGTATTAAGGGCTGAAGAAGTTTTCATTCTTAAAGAGAAAATCTGGAAAGAACCTGGAAAACAGGAAGCATTTTATTTGAGAAACCTTTCAATTGGACTAAGGAAGACTCTTTGAGAACAAATGTAATTTATGGTCAAAGTAATACTCTATTATGAAAAGGACATCGTGGTTGTTAGCCAAACCCGGCTTAATTATTTTATTCTTGGTTTTTGGGAAACTCATTAATAATACCTACGGCCAATACCTTGCAGATAATGACAGATCTTATGGTTTTTCTGATGCATTGCCAACAGGAAGTTGTTCGGGTGCTTGTTCGGCTACCGATTGTTCTGGATTTGGGCCTGGAAACCCCGCTTATTCCATTTCTGAATATTACAGGAGCGGTAGCCCTGCTGTAGCTAACAGCAATACATGGATTGGAACTAAAACAATTGACCAGAGAAAAAGAGATGCATTTTGGGGTGCGCACCCCAATCCTGAAATTACTTCCTGCCAATTTTTGTATTACCAAAATGATCAGTTGGTGTTCAGTAATTGGAAATCGGTCCAGTTTGTTGACTTTGAGACAACAAATGGGGCATTTTCGTTTTGTGAAGGTGGAAGTATTGACCTGGCTTCAACCCTAACTTATACAAACGGTGTAGCATGGTCTGGTTCCGGGGTCAACAGTTCAGGATTGTTTATTGGTAATACGGCTGGGGTTTACAATGTTTTGGCTACACGTGTATTTGACAATGGTACAAGTACGATTGATTTTACTATCACCGTTCATGCAAAACCATCATGGACTTTTAACGACATTCCTAACCAATGTTCTGATTCACCTGATGTTGATTTATATGAATATACTTCTGTTGATGAGGGAACTTTTAGTTCCGGCGCGAATGGCGCAATTGTTGGTGAGCATTTTCTGGATATTAGTGGTTCTGCTACAGCTCAAGAAATTACAATTACGCAGACCTATACAAATGCACAAGGTTGTGCAAATACACAAAATGCTACAGTATTAATTGAACAAGATTTGGTGGTTGATGCAGGAGCAAGCCAGTCGGATTGTAACAATTCAGGAGAAACAACATTAAATGCTACAACAAGCGGGGTAAGTTGGTCATGTGTAGGCTGTAGCTATGTGCAAAATGGTAAATTTAACACAGATGCTGCACCGGCAGGAACATATACAGTTAGGGCGACTAAGACTATAGGTGCGTGTATAGACACCGATGACAAGACCTTTACGGTGAAATCGCTTCCTGTTGTTAATGCAGGCGTTAACCTTGAATATTGCATTAGTGTTGGTACAATAACATTAAATGGAGCCTCCCCTTTAAATGGGACTTATACCGGGACTGGGGTAAATGGCGATAATATGAATCTGGTCATGGCCGGAGTGGGTTCCCACACAATAACCTATATATTCACCGATGCTCAGGGTTGTACTAATTCTGATACAAGGATTGTAAAAATTAATGGGCTGCCATCATCAAACGGGATTGTGACCAACAATCCTGAGAGATGTGGCTCCGGTCAGGTGACATACTCCGGTTCCCTTGCAGGCAATACCATAAGATGGTATGATGCAGCTTTGGGAGGAAGCCTTCAGCATACCGGGGATGATTTTCCTAAATCGATTGGAGTAGGGACTACATCATATTATGCATCGGCAACTATTAACGAAACTGGTTGCGTTTCTGCAACAAGAAAAGATGTTGAAGGGGTTGCCCATCCTGTACCTTCACAACCTTCGGCCGATCATGAAGAACGTTGCGGTACTGGGTCTGTAACCCTGAACGCTTCTGGTGGCATTTCTGGCGCTACCTATAGGTGGTATGAAAATCCTACTGGTGGTAGTCCGGTACATACCGGTTCTAGTTTTCCTACACCCTCTTTGTCAACATCAAGGTCTTACTATGTTGACGCGATTAGTCCTTTATCCTGTCTGAACACGGGGGGGTAGAAGAAAGGTGGATGTAACTATCAATTCAATACCAGGAGAACCAACAAGATTTCCTGGTTCAAATTGTGGCCCTGGAGTCGTCAATTTATCGGTTGGTGGGACTCCGGCCGGAGGTGAATACCGGTGGTATACACAAGCGGTATCAGGATCCTCTTTCAACAACGCAAATTCTATTAGCCCGAATTTATCCGCAACAACAGATTATTGGGTATCAATAGTAACCGCAGAAGGTTGTGAAGGCAGCAGGAAAAAAATAACAGGGACGATTTTTGATGCACCTTCAGCACCTTCCGGTTCAGGGAATTCCCGATGTGGGGCGGGCAGTGTAGGCCTTAGTGTAACGGGGGTAAATGCTGATTTTTTCAATTGGTATGATACAGATGCGAGCACAGTAAGCTTACATACAGGTACTACGTTCTCACCTTCTGTTACATTAAGTCGTTCTTTTTGGGTTGAAATGACAGACAACAACGGATGTATAAGCCCTCGCGATGAAGTAGGAGTAATAATTCATCCTATTCCGGTTAATCCGACAGCAGATGACAATGACAGGTGTGGCACTGGGGGTGTTACACTTAGTGCTTCAGGAAGTGGGGCAGGGGCAAGCTATGGCTGGTATGAAAATCCTACTGGTGGATCATCATTGCACACAGGTGATAATTTTGGTACTCCTTCTTTAACTACAAGTAAAACTTATTATGTGACTGCAACCAGTAGCAATGGTTGTATTTCTGCAGGAAGGACTGAAGTAGTTGCTGAAATTCAAGGAATACCAAGTGTTCCTATAGTCTTTGATAATTTCAATTGTGGGTCTGGTATTGTTACATTGACAGTTGCCGGAACTCCTTCAGGTGGTAATTATCGCTGGTATCCTTCTGAGAGTGGTGGCTCATCATTTAATAGTGCAAGTACATTTGATGCCAATATTGCTGTTACAGAATCCTATTGGGTAAGTGCGGTCTCTTCAGCAGGATGCGAAGGGTTGAGGTCTGAAATTGTAGCCAGTATTCATAATATTCCGAGCGCCCCTGTAGGCAACGATAGTGAAAGGTGTGGGCCTGGAACGGTTGATCTGAGTGCCAGTTCATCAGTTATTGGAACATTTGACTGGTATGAGACGCAGGCAAGCAATGTCAGCCTTTTTAGTGGGCCAATGTATACTACTACTACGCTCACCGAAACAACATCCTATTGGGTCGAATTGACAGATGACAATACTTGTATTAGTGAACGAACAGAGTTGATAGCCACTGTGCACCCGATACCACCCGATCCTACTGCGGCAAGTGTAGGAAATTGCGGGCCTGGAAAGGTAACTTTATTTGCTTCTGGTGGCGGTTCAGGAGCGGTATATGAATGGTTCAATAATCCTACAGGAGGAAGCCCGGCATTTATAGGTTCATCGTTCGAACCTATTGTGAGCACTACAAGAAATTATTATGTTGACGTGACTACACCTGAAGGGTGTACATCAATCAACAGAACAGAAGTTACTGTTACCATCAATGTAATCCCGAGTGAGCCAATAGTATTTGATGGAGAAAATTGTGGGCCTGGCACTGTAAGCCTATCGGTTGGAGGAACATCGGTTGGGGGGGAATACCGTTGGTATACTTCTCCGGTTGGGGGGACATCATTTAATACCACAAATATGTTCGATGCCGATATCAATGCGACTACATCTTATTGGGTATCTGCTGTAAGTGCTGAAGGTTGTGAAGGGGCAAGGGCTGAAATTGTAGCTACAATAAACAGTATTTTATCCGCACCAAATGGTACAGATGGAGATCGTTGTGGACCTGGGGTTGTAAACTTATCTGCCAGCTCAGGGATTTCAGGAACTTTTAATTGGTATGATACAGAGGTTAGCCAGGTGAGTCTTTCAGTAGGCGACAGTTATCAAACTCCTGGTTTAACTGTAAGTGGTTCATATTGGGTAGATGTCACAGATGCGAACGGGTGCGTTAGCCTGAGAACTGAAGTGATACCAACCGTTTATAATATACCTGATGAACCAACGGTTCCAGACGTAGAAAGGTGTGGGCCAGGCAATGTGGCGATTGTTGCATCTGGCAGCGTTGCAGGCGCATTCTTTGATTGGTATGATAATGATGTAGGTGGAAACGCCATATTTACAGGAACGAGTTTTGGAGCGATGTTACCACTGTCAAGAAGTTACTATGTAAGTGCGACTTCTCCCGAAGGATG